>NZ_CP004394.1 GCF_000819565.1 Celeribacter indicus | reverse complement strand
GCTCGCCCTCATTCGCACGATACGCCCGTTCGAGGCGCGTCCTTGACTGGGCGCGCGGGCGGTGCTTGTGTTCCTTGACCCCCGCCGGACCCGGTCCCCGGAGGGGGCGGGAGCAGACGCCGGTCGTGCTGCCTCTCGGTAACGCTCTTTTTCGACAGAGCTTTCTTTATCGTTTCTATACGCAAGGGAAGGGGCGCAAGGCAACAGATTCCTGACCCCGCCGCGGAGGGAAAGCGACACCATATCTGGCGGGCTGGCGGGGGAAAGCCACTAGATTTCTTATAAGTCTTTGAAATAATTGGTTTTTATGACGCGCTGCGGCCCAGCCTCCGACTGGCGGAAAAGATCCCGGTGCTCGTGCGCGGTGGGGGAGGGGGGCCGCGCGCGCCCGCCCGCGGGAGAATCGCGGACAGGGTCGCATCCGGCCGGATCGGGGTCTTTTCCGCGGAAAAAGACCCTATTTCCGCTTCATCGCCTCGAGCAGGGCCGCGCCGAAGGCGCCGGTCTCCGCCGGTTTGCCGCGTCCCGGCGCCTGTGCCTTCGGCTTGCCGCCGCGCGGGGCAGGGGACTTGTCCTGCCGTTCGGCACGCGCGGAGCCGCCGCCGTCCTTGCGCATCGACAGGCCGATGCGCTTGCGCGGGATGTCGACCTCGGTCACGCGCACCTGCACCACGTCACCCGCCTTCACGACCTCATGGGGATCCTTCACGAAGCGGTCGGCGAGCTGGCTCACATGCACGAGCCCGTCCTGGTGCACGCCGATGTCGACGAAGGCGCCGAAGGCCGCGACATTCGTCACCGTGCCCTCCAGCCGCATGCCGGGTTTCAGGTCCTTGATATCCTCGACCCCCTCGGCAAAGGTCGCGGTCCTGAATTCGGGCCGCGGGTCGCGTCCCGGCTTTTCCAGCTCGCTGAAGATGTCGCGCACGGTCGGCAGGCCGAAATCGCCGGTGACGAAATCCGCGGGGGCGAGCCCCTTCAGCGCGCCGGCGGCGCCCATGATCTCGCGAATGTCGCGGCCGCAGGCGGAGACGATCCGGCGCGCGACGTCATAGGCTTCGGGGTGGACGGAGGAGGCGTCGAGCGGGTCCTCCCCGTCGCGGATCCGCAGGAAGCCCGCACATTGTTCGAACGCCTTCGGGCCGAGGCCCGCGACCTTCAAAAGCGACTTGCGCGAGGGGAAGGCGCCGTTCAGGTCGCGATGCAGCACGATGGATTGCGCGAGGGACGGCCCGAGCCCCGCGACCTGCGCCAGAAGCGGCGCGGAGGCCATGTTGAGATCGACGCCGACCGCGTTCACCGCGTCCTCGACCACCGCCTCGAGCGCCTGGCTCAGCCGCCGCTGGTCCACGTCATGCTGGTATTGCCCGACGCCGATCGACTGCGGCGTGATCTTCACCAGCTCGGCCAGCGGATCCTGAAGGCGGCGGGCGATGGAGACCGCGCCGCGCAGGCTCACGTCGAGGTCGGGGAATTCCTGCGCCGCGAGTTCGGAGGCGGAATAGACCGAGGCGCCGGCCTCGGAGACCACCACCTTGGTCGGCGCCTTCCCCCCCGGCGGCAGCAGGCCGAGCGTGTCCGCGACCAGCCGCTCCGTTTCCCGGCTGGCGGTGCCGTTGCCGATGGCGATCAGTTCGATGCCGTGGCGGGTGATGAGATCGACGAGCGTCGCCTGTGCCCCGCGCAGGTCCAGTCTCGGCTGGAACGGGTAGAGCGTCGCGGTGTCGAGCAGCTTGCCGGTGCGGTCCACGACCGCCGCCTTGACGCCGGTTCGGATCCCCGGATCGAGGCCGAGCGTCGCCTTCGCGCCCGCCGGGGCGGCGAGCAGCAGGTCCTTGAGATTGCGGGAAAAGACCGTGATGGCCTCGTCATGCGCGCGCTCGCGCATCTCGCCCAGCAGGTCGATGTAGAGCGAGATGGAGAATTTCACCCGCCAGGCCCATTTCGCCACCCCGCGCAGCCAGAGGTCGCCGGGCGTCTCCCCGCCGGCTTCGAGCGTGGCGGCGATCATCGCGATGGCGCGGTCCTGCCCCGCCTCGGGATCGGGGGCGATTTCCATCGTCACGATTTCCTCCTTCGCGGCGCGCAGGATGGCGAGCGCGCGGTGGGAGGGGATGCCGGCCCAGGATTCGCGGTGGTCGAAATAATCGGAGAATTTCGCGCCCTCCTGCTCCTTGCCCGCGATCACCCGTGCGGAGACGAACGCCTCCTGCCGCATGAAGGCGCGCAGCCGGCCCAGGAGATCGGCATTTTCCGACAGCTCCTCGGTCAGGATGTCGCGCGCGCCGTTGAGCGCGTCCTTCACCGTGGGCACGGCCTCGGTCACATAGGCTTCGGCCAGGGTTTCGGGCGCGGTGGCGCGGGTGTCCATGATGGCGCGCAGCAGCGGCTCGAGGCCGTTTTCCCGCGCGATCATCGCCTTGGTGCGGCGCTTCGGCTTGTAGGGGAGATAGATGTCCTCGAGCGCCGCTTTGCTGTCCGCGCCGGCGATGGAGCGGCGCAGGTCGTCGGTCAGCTTGCCCTGGTCCTCGATCGACCGCAGGATCGTGACCCGCCGCGCCTCGAGCTCGCGCAGGTAGGCGAGCCGGTCCGACAGCGTGCGCAACTGCGTGTCGTCGAGCCCGCCGGTCACCTCCTTGCGGTAGCGCGCGACGAAGGGCACGGTCGCGCCCCCGTCGAGCAGGGTCACGGCGGCGGCGACCTGTGCGGGGGTGGCGGAAATCTCGCCTGCGATGGTGCGGGCGATGCGGGCGGCGGTTTGCGGATCGGCGGCGGTGGTCACGGGTCGTCTCCCTGATGGTCGGAGATGTGTCTTAGCCCTCCCGCGTCCGCGCGCCAAGGGGGAGATCAGAGCACGGCGCGGATCCGCGCGCGGGTCTCGGGCAGGCGGGCGAGGGAGGCGTCGATCCGGGCCGCCCAGTTCGGTCCGCGCCCGCGCGCCTCCTCATGCGCTTCGGCCAGCTCGTCCGGCCGCGTCTCCGCCAGTGCCGCGACGAGGAGGGCGGCCTGCGCGCGGTCCTTTCCGGCCTTGAGCGCGTCGGGGCCGCCCCGGCGCCGTTCCGCGACGATGAGCTTGTGCAGGGCGAAGCGTTCGGGGCGCGGGATCTGGATCAGCACGCCGCTGCGATAGAGGCTGACGGCGGGAATCGGGTCTTTCAGCAGGAAATCGAGATGGCGCAGGGCCAGCGCGCTGACCCCGAGGGCGGGCAGGTCGCGGATCGATTCCTCGCCCTGCGCCGGCATCAGGAATTCCACCAGCGCCTCGCCCCCCGCCTGCGTCCAGCGCCAGGTGCGGCCGGGATCGAGCGAGGGGGCCGGGGCGAAGTCGAGGCTGCGGAACACCTCGGCGAGCGGGGTCTCGACCGTGTCGCCCAGGGCGAAGGAGAGGCGTTCGAAACTGCCGATGTCGATGTCGCCGGTCTGCGCCAGCCGGTCGAAGCCGAGCGCGAGGCCCAGCTCGCCCTCGTAATGGCGGAAGGCGACCGTTCCGATCAGCGTGCCGCCGAGGCGGAAGACGCCGGCGCGGGCGAAGGCGTTCAGCAGGCTGCCGGTCTGCTGGTCGGTGGAGGCATAGCCTTCCGCGCGCAACAGGCGCACGAGGCGGGTGCGTTCCCGGCGCCGGGCGTCGCGCTCTGTCCGAAGCGCCTCCAGCCGGTCGAGGCGGGCGCGCAGCTCCGGGCTGTCGGGGCCGATATAGCGCTGTGCGACGGTGGTGCCGAGACGGAACTTGTCATACCAGAACACGCGCCCCTTCACCGTGACGCGGGTGGGGGTGCCGGTGATTTCGCTCGCCTGTTCGTCCTGCGCGAGGCGCAGCAGGTCGTGGTAGGCGGCATGGCCGACGGGGGAGTGGAAGCGGAGCTCGGTCATCGCGGTTATACATCAAAAGGACTTTTTGTTGTATAGCGCGGGGCGGGGCGTTGCACAACGAAAATGAGTTTTGTTGTATAGCGCCCGGACGCGACCCGGAACCGGCCTGAAACGGGAACGACCGGGCGCGGGCGCCCGGCCGTGCGGGCCTTATGCCTCGAACGTGTAGCGGGAGAGCGGCATGCGCCGGATCCGCTGGCCGGTCAGGGCAGAGACGGCATTCGCCACGGCGGGCGGCACGGGCGGCAGGCCCGGTTCGCCGACCCCGCCCATGGGGGCGCCGCTTTCCACGATGGTGGTATGAACGCGCGGCATCCGGTCCGGGGTGAGGATCGGATACATGTCGAAATTGCGCGCCACGGGCATGCCGTTCTCATAGGCGGTTTCCTCGAGCAGCACCTGCGACAGGCCGAGCGCGACGGCGGAATTCACCTGCGCCTCGATGATCGCGGGATTGACGATGCTGCCGGGGTCGATGGCTTCCCAGACGTCGTGGACCACGACCTCGCCATCGCGGATGGAGACCTCCGCGATCGCCGCCGTCTCGCTGCCGAAGGGGGAGGCCATGCCGATGCCGCGGGCGCGCCGGCTGCCGTCCTCGGCGGTGAAGGGCCCGCGTTTCCAGCCGCCCGACAGGTCCGCGACCGACCGGAGCAGGGTGGTCAGCCGCTCGTTGCCCGCCAGCAGGTGCAGGCGCAGTTCGAACGGATCCTGCCCGCCCGCATCGGCCAGCTCGTCGAGGAAGGTTTCATAGAAGAAATCGTTCATCGAATTGCCGACCGAGCGCCAGTAGGCGAGCATCGTGGGGTTTTCCACGTAGAGCTGGGCGATCCGGCGGTTGGGGATGGCATAGGCCTTGCCCGTCAGCCCCTCGAGCGCGGTCGGGTCGAGCGTTTCGGGATTGCGGCCCCAGATGCCCTCGGTCGGACCCTCGCAGGCGCTGATCGCCTCGAGCGCGACGGGCATGCCCTCGGCATCGAGCGCGCCGCGGAAGCGCACCGCCGCCATCGGGCGCAGCGGGTCGCGCAGGAATTCCTCCTCCCGGCTCCAGATCACCTTTACCGGGCGGCCGGTCTCGCGGGCGAGCTGGATCGCCTGCGGGAAGGGGTTGGCCTCGGGATAGAGGAAGTGCCGCCCGAAGAAGCCGCCGAGGATCGGGGAATGGATCGCGATCCGATCCGCCTCGAGCCCGGTGATGCCGGCGATCACGTCGCGGAACTGTTCCGGCGCCTGGTTCGGCATCCACAGCTCGAGCGAGCCGTCGTCGTTGAACCGCGCCACCGTCGAGGGCGGTTCGAGCTGGGCATGGTTGAGGAACTGGCTGTGATAGGTGGCCTCGACCACCGTTTCGGCGGCGTCGAAGGCAGTCTCGACGATGTCCTCGCTTTCCGCCGTCGTGCCCTCGCCCGGCTCGCTGGCGAGGCGTTCGGCGAAGGCCTCGGTGGAGAAATCGGCGGGCATGTAGCGGACGAGGGGATCGGTGTCGGGCTCGGGTTCTGCCCAGTCGACCTCCAGCGCCTCGACGGCCTTGCGCGCGGTCCACCAGCGTTCGGAGACGACCGCGACCGCGCCGGTCAGGCGGTGGATGGAGATCACGCCGGGCATCGCCGCGACCTCCGCCTCGTTGGCGATCGTGCCGACCGTGAGGCCGAGGCGGGGGGCGTGCTGGACGGCGGCATGGACCATGTCCTCGACCTTCGTGTCGATGGCATAGACCGCCTTTCCGGTGGATTTGTCCCGGATATCGACCCGTGCGAGCGGCTTGCCGATCCAGCGGAAGTCGGCGGGATCCTTCAGCGTCACGCTGTCGGGATCGGGCACGGGAAGGTCGAGCGCGTCGCCCGCGACCTCGCCATAGCCGAGCCGCCGGCCGGAGGCGGCATGGACGATCTCGCCCGGTTCGGTCGTCAGGTCGTCCACCGGCACGTCGAGCCGGGTCGCCGCGGCCTCGAGCAGCAACCGGCGGGTCAGCGCGCCGAGGCGGCGCATCGTGTCGTAGCTCGTGCGCACCGACATGCTGCCGCCGGTGATCCGCATCTGGCCGTTGACGACGAGGTAATCCTCGCCCGCCGGGGCGTTTTCCACGGTGAAGCCCGCGGGATCGGCGTCGAGCTCCTCGCCGACGATCTGCGCCATGGCGGTGAAGATGCCCTGGCCGCCCTCGTTGAACGGGCTGAGCAGGCGGATGGTGCCGTCGGGGCGGATTTCGATGAAGGCGGGCACGCGGGTGCCGGGGGCGATCTCCGGCGCGGCATCCTGCGCCCGGCCCGCGACCGGCAGGCCGATGCCGAGCACGAGCGATCCGGCAGTGGCCCCGGCGGCGGACAGCAGGAAGCGGCGGCGCGACAGGTTCACCGGCGCACGGCCCGAGAGCAGGGAGGTGAGGGCGAACAGGCGGTCGAGGCGGGTCATAGCGTCTCTCCCTCGCCCTGCGCGAGATCCAGGACGGCGGCGCGGATCGCGTTATAGGTGCCGCAGCGGCACAGGTTGGTCATCGCCGCGGCGATGTCCTCGTCGTCGGGGGTGGCGTTTTCCTTGAGCAGCGAGGTGACGGCCATCACCTGCCCGGACTGGCAGTAGCCGCATTGCGGCACCTGGTGTTCCACCCATTTCTCGACGACGCGGCGGCCGGTCTCGTCCTGCTCGATCGCCTCGATGGTGGTGATGCGGCTTTCGGTCACCGTGTCGACGGGGGTGATGCAGGAGCGGGTGACGATGCCGTCGATCAGCACCGAACAGGCGCCGCACTGGGCGATGCCGCAGCCGTATTTCGTGCCGGTCAGGCCGAGATTGTCGCGCAGGATCCAGAGCAGAGGCGTATCTCCCTCGGCCTCCACGTCATAGGTCTGGTCGTTGATCTGAAGTTGCATGGGGTTTCCTCGTGGGTAGCGGGGGCGACCTTCGTGATGTGCGTGTCCCCTTGGTCGGAACGGGCGGGGGCGCCGGTGGCCAGTGCTTCGGGCTCGTCCGGGCGCGCGCGCCCTTCATCAGATAGCGCGGCAGAAGATGCTGTAAATCGGGAGATGCCAAATTCAGTCATGAGCACGGCTCATGACTGCGCGGCAGACGGTGCGACGAAGGGGCCGGATCCCGGCGGGAGCCGGCCCGCGTTTCGGGCGTCAGTCGCCGTAATCGGCGTCGGAGACCTTTTCCATCCAGGTGACGGGGCTGCCGTCGATGCTTTCCTGGATGGCGATATGGCTCATCGCCGTGTCGGGCGCGGCGCCGTGCCAGTGTTTCTCGCCGGCGGGAAACCAGACGATGTCGCCCTGGGAGATCTCCTCCACCGGGCCGCCCTCGCGCCGGACGCGGCCGCGCCCGAAGGTGACGATCAGCGTCTGCCCGGCGGGGTGGGTGTGCCATGCCGTGCGCGCGCCGGGTTCGAAGGTGACATGCGCGCCGCCGGTGCGGCCGGGCGCCTCTGCCTGGAACAGCGGGTCGACGCGCACGGTGCCGGTGAAATATTCCTCGGGACCGGGCCCGGAGGGGGCGCTGCCGGAACGAATGATTTTCATGGAGTCTCCTTTCCTCGCGCGGTCAGTCGCGCAATTTCTCGAAACGATAGGTGAGGGCGGGGCCGCCGGGCTGGACATAGGCCAGTTCGACCGTGGCCATGGCGAAGGGCTCGACATAGCGCCCGCTGCGCAGCGGGCCGGTGTCGAGCGGCTCGAAGCCGATGTCGCGGATCAGGCCGAAGGCGATCTGTTTCGCGCCCGGATCGTCGCCATAGGCCATGACCTGCGGCCGCGGGGTGTCGGCCCGCCGGATGAAGACGGGCGCGAAACTTTCCGAGGGCGTGGTGTTGAAGCAGGAGACCCAGCGCGCCTGCGGGCGGAGGCGCGCCAGCTCCTCCGCGCCGGAGGTCGTGAGGCCGACGACGAGATCGCGGTCGGCCTCGTCGAGCGGCACGCAGCAGTTGAGCACGACCTTGCCCGCCATGTCGCCCGCCTGGCCGAGCACGTCGCCGGTGCGCGACCAGTGCACCGCGAGCAGGATCGCCTCCGCCCCGCGCACCGCCTCGGCGACGCTTGCATGGGTGGCGCCGCTTTCGCGGGCGAGGCGTTCGAGCTTTTGCGCGCTGCGGGCATAGGCGAAGGTCACGTCATGGCCGCAGCGCGCCCAGAGCCGCCCGAGCTTCGCCCCCATCCGACCGGATCCGAGGACCGCGATCCGCATGGGTCATTCGCTCCGCGAGGCGAAGACCTCTTTCGCGACGGGCAGGGCGGAAAAGACCCTCGGCCAGCCGGCGTAGAAGGCCAGATGCGACAGCACGCCGCCCGCCTCGGCCTGGGTGAGGCCGTTGTCCATCGCGCGGTTGAGGTGGAAGGTCATCTGTTCCGGCTGTCCGGCGGCGATCAGCGCGGCGACGGTCACGAGGCTGCGGTCGCGGGGTTCGAGGCCGGGGCGCAGCCAGAGGTCGCGGAACAGCACGTCGCGGGTGTTGTCCACGACGCCCATGGACACCTCGCCGTAATCGCCCCGGACATTTTCCTCGCGCGCGGCCTCGGCCGCCTCGTCGAGCGGCAGGAGTTCGGGATCGACCGCCGGAAGATCCTCCTCGCTCACCCCGCGGTCGTCGAAGACCGGCGCGGCGGCTTCCGAGGCGGCGACGGCATTGCCCCAGCCGGTGTAGAAGGCGAGATGGGTGATCGTCTCGGAGATCTCTGCGGGGGTCACGCCGGCATCGAGGGCCAGCGCCACATGCGCGCCGAGGGTCTCCGTCTCGTGCCGGGTCAGCAGCGCGGCGAAGGTGACGAGCGCGCGGTCGCGCACCGACAGCGCCTCCGCCGTCCATTCGCCGTTGAACAGCGCCTCCTCGGAATAGGCCCCGAGCGCGGGGGAGACCCGGCCGATGGCCTCCGGCAGGGTGGCGGACATGTCCTGTGCGAAGGCGGATGTCGTCATGAGAGCAAGGGTCGAGGCGGCAACTCGGGTCTTCATCAGGGTCTCCTTTGCGGGATATCGGGCTCTGCGCCTGATATGGGGCGTGCGGCGCAAAGGTAAATCTCGCGCGCGTCACGTCGCTCATGAGCGCATCTCATGAATGTTCAGGCGCGCTCGCGCAGGGCGTCGAGCACGATCTCGAAGGCGCTCGAGGGGCGCTGGCGGCTCGGGTAATAGAGGTGGAAGCCCGCGAAGGGCGGCGAGAATTCCTCGAGACAGCTCACGAGCGCGCCGCTGTCGAGATGCGGGCGGGCGAGGCGTTCGGGCACGAGGGCGAGCCCGTGGCCGTCCTGGGCCGCGCGCAGCACCGGGTTGATCGTGTTGAAACAGGTCTGGCCCTGGACCTTCACCCGGATCTCGTGGCCGTCGCGGTCCTCGAATTCCCAGGCGTAGAGCGCGCCATGGGTGGACAGGCGCAGGTTCACGCATTGGTGGTCGCTGAGCGCCTGCGGCGTGTCGGGCGGGCCGTGGCGCGCGAAATACTCCGGCGCGCCGACGCAGACCATGCGTTCGTCGGGGCCGATGCGCATGGCGATCATGCCGTCGCTCACCTGCTCGCCATAGCGCACGCCGGCGTCGCATTGCGACTGGGCGAGATCGGTATAGCCGTAATCCATCACGAATTCGACGTTCACGCTCGGATATTGTTTCAGCACCGGGGAGAGTTTCGGCCAGAGCAGCGTCTCGATCGCATATTCGGTGGCGGCGATGCGCACGGTGCCGGTCGGCTGGTCGCGCGCGTCGTTGAGCGCGAGCAGCCGCGTCTCGATCTTGTCGAAACAGGGGTTCAGCGTGGCGAGGAGATCCTCGCCCGCGAGCGTCGGCGCGACCGTCCGCGTCGTCCGCGTCAGCAGCCGCAGGCCGAGCCGCTGTTCCAGCGCCTTGATCGTGTGGCTGAGCGCGGATTGCGACACGTTGAGCCGGGCGGCGGCGCGTGTGAAGCTGCGTTCCTCCGCCACGGCGGCGAAGGCGATCAGGTCGTTGATGTTCTCTCGGAGCATGAAGGAGGCCTTGATCTTTGTGTCGAGGATCATGGGATCTCCTTCAGGATATATGAGGAGCGGTCATGGTGCCATGGATTATGCAAGGATGGCGTTCCTCCTGGCGCGGCATCGGCAGAGCCTTGCCGGGTCGGCGCGGCCGGGGGAGGCCGCGCCGCGGGGAAGGGCGGTCAGCCGCCGTATTCCTCGTCCGTGACATGTTCGCCCCATGCGGCCGCGGCGCCGTCCACATTGGCCTGGATCGCGTAATGGGTGACGGCAGTGCTGTCGGTGGCGCCGTGCCAGTGCTCGACACCGGGCGGGCACCAGACCACGTCGCCGGCCTGGATCACCTGTTTCTCCTGGCCGCGCTCCTGCACCCAGCCGGTGCCTGCGGTGACGACGAGGATCTGGCCCGCCGGATGCGTGTGCCAGGCGGAGCGCGCGCCGGGCAGGAAGGTGACCTCTCCCCCGTTCACGTCGTTCATCACCGGGTCGAAGACCGGCGCGACATAGACGGTGCCGGTAAAGGTCTCCTCGCTGCCGGTCTCCCCGGCGCGGTCTTCGGCGCGGGTGATCTCCTGGGACTGCGCCATCGCGGCGGGCGCGGCGAGGAGCAGGGTGAGGGAAAGGGGGATGGAACGGATCATCTTGGTCGTCTCCTGATATGGGGGGCGGCCTGCGGCCGGTCTGGTCGGGGTGCATCGGGACATCTAGGCTCAGGACTTCGGTAACGGGGGCGTCCCAGTCAAGCGGTTTTGCGCACAACAATTGACCCGCCGTAGAGGTTACTTTGATATACTTGGTGCCGGTCCTGGCTTCCTTCGCGGCCTATAGCTGAGATCCTTGGGGAACATGCTTCGGTTCGTGGTCAGCGCGATGGCTGCCAACATGATGCTGGTTCGATGTAATTCCGATGTGCCCATCTCATAGGCGTGCTTGGCAAAAACCAGCGACAGTCCTGACCACGGCATCATCGGAACCACGTCCCTGCGGGACCTCAAAGGCCTGCGATCAGGCAGGCAACGGGTGGGGTGTCATCCTGTTAGGCAGGGTTTGGCGCCGCATCTGATTGGAAGGTTGTGCCATCGACCCAAATCCGATGCAGTATGACAGCGATGCGGCGTGCGAGGGCGACCATCGCAACTTTGCGTCCGCGCCGCTGCACGAGTTGGGCTCCCCACGTTCTCAGCCAAGTCGATCGGCCACGGTTCATCATGACAGTTGCAGCCTGGCACAACGCCCTTCTCAGATTGACATCGCCAGCTTTGGTTATACCACCCGACACGTCCCGTTCACCGGACTGGTTGCGTGAAGGCGTCAAACCAACCCAGGGTCCGACCCTTTTCGAAGACCGAAAGCGGGCCGGATCATCGACCGCAGCACGAAATGTCAGTGCTACGACGACACCGATTCCTGGCATCGACATAAGGCGTTGGCAAACCGGATCATCCCAGGCCAACCGCCGCACGCACTTTTCGAGATCGGCCAGTTCCTGTCGTAGGGACGCTCGGGCCCGCAGCATCGGTTCAGTCGCGGCTTCCAGCATCGGATTGCCATCTGCCAATTCCCGAATGCGTGTCTCGAACTTGCCGCGGGAGATCGCACCGACCTTGAGGCCAAAGTTCCGCAGCAATCCGCGCACCGACATTTCCAGAGCGATCATGTTCTGCTGGATAGCCTTTCGAGCGCCGAGAACTGCCCGGGTTTCCTGAGCAGAGACGGATTTACAGTGAACCGGGCGGAACCAGCCGAGATGAAGAAGGCGTGCAATCCCTTCTGCATCGCGGCGATCCGTCTTGATCGGCATCGCCTTCAACGCTCCTTTCACCTGGCGCGTTTCCATGAGCACCGCTTCCAGTCCAGCTTCGGTCAGCCCTCTGTGCAGCCATTGCGACAGTGGCCCGGCCTCCAGGCCAATCGCTGCGATACTGCCGTCAAGTTCGTCCAACCAATGCGCCAAAGCTTCCGGTTCACTTTCAGTCTCCGCCTCTTTGACGATCTGGCCATGCTCGCTGACCACACAAACTGCGGTCTTCGCCAACGACACATCCAATCCAATAAATAGCTTCATCCCGTCATCCTCCATCTGGGTTCAATACGGGAATGGCGACAGCGCGGTGCTGATCTGACAAGTGGCAACGGTCGTGCGTGACGCAGGCCCCGTTACAGCATCTCATAGCCAGAAAAGGACGGTTGCGGCGAGGGCGATGGCTGAGAGAAAAACCTTCGGGCACCTGTCGTAGCGGGTTGCAACGCGCCTCCAGTCCTTCAGTCTGCCGAACATGATCTCGATCCGGTTGCGGCGCTTGTAGCGTCGCCGATCGTATCGGACTGGTGTCTTCCGTCCCTTTCGGCCCGGGATGCAGACCCGCAAGCCCTTGTCTTGCAGACTTTCTCTGAGCCAATCGGCATCATAGCCGCGATCGCCGAGAAACCACTTCGCAGGTGGGAGATCGCGCAGCATCGCCCGTGCGCCGGTATAGTCGCTCACTTGGCCCGCGGACATGAAGAAGCGCAGGGGGCGGCCCTCGCCGTCAGTGACCGCGTGGAGCTTTGTGTTCATTCCGCCTTTCGTTCGGCCGATGAGGCGTCCGCGCCCCCCTTTTTTGCTCGCAGGCTGGATGCCGTGCGATGCGCCTTCAGGTAGGTTGCATCGATCATGATGGTCTCGGGCTCAGGGGCCTCCGCGGCCAGCCCCTCGAAGATCCTGGCAAAGACACCGAGCTCGCTCCATCGCTTCCAGCGGTTGTAGAGCGTCTTTGGAGGCCCATACTCCGAAGGCGCGTCACACCACCTCAAGCCGTTGCGATTGATGAAGATAATGCCGCTCAGGACACGACGATCATCAACGCGAGGGCGCCCATGGCTCTTTGGGAAGAAGGGCCGAAGGCGCTCCATCTGCGCCTCCGTCAACCAGAACAAGTTGCTCGTCATATCGGCCTCCTTGCGGAGCCGTGAATCACGACAAGCCCGACAAATCAATGGGTCCTGAGCCTAGGGCCCGGCAGCGCGGGGATCATGTCCCGCAGGCCGATGGCACTCATGAAGGCGTTTCATGAGACCTCTTCCGCCGGCTCCTCCCGCATGGCCGCCCGCATGGATCGCGATTTCATGAGCCTGTTTCATGAGTGCAAGTGGCGCGCGGGACATGATCCGCGCGGCGTTCCGCCCTAGATTGGGGACAGACCGAAACAGGGGCCCGCCAGATGACCGAGATCCGCAGGAACCGCACCGGGACCGCCATGCTGATCGCCTGCCTGCTCGCGGGGGGCGCAGAGGCCGCGGACCCCGAGACGAAAGGCACCGAGATGACCGCAATCGAAGTGATCGTGGGCGACACCGTCCTGCCCGCCACGCTCGACGACACGCCGGCGGGGCGCGATTTCGCCGCGCTCCTGCCGCTCGAGCTCACGCTCAGCGACTATCACGGGATCGAGAAGATCGCGGACCTGCCGCGCGCGCTCGACACGACCGGGGCGCCGGCGAGCTACAAGCCGGAGACCGGGGACATCACGCTTTATGCGCCCTGGGGCAATCTCGCGATCTTCTACAAGCCGTTCAGCGACTCGCACGGGCTCGTGCGCCTCGGCGCATTCGACGGGCCGATCGACGCGCTTCTGACCGGGGGCGAGCTGCCGGTGCGGATCGAGAGGGCGGACTGACGGGGCGCGGCGGCCTCAGCCCTGTGCGGGGGGCGCCGTGCTTTCGCGCAGGATGAGCTCGACGGGCATCACCTCGGTATAGCCGTCGCCGAGGCTTTCGCGGCGGCGTTTCAGCAGGAGCTCCGCCGCGCGGTTGCCGATCCGCGCGCGGCGCTGGCGGATCGTGGTCAGCGGCGGCAGGGCATAGGCGGACATCTCCAGATTGTCGAAGCCGACCACGGAAATATCCTCCGGCACGCGCAGCCCGCCGCGCACGAGGCCGTGCAGCAGGCCGAGCGCCATCTCGTCATTGTCGCAGAAGATGGCGGTGGGGCGGTCGGCCATGGCGAGGAAGGCCTGTGCCGCCTGCGCGCCCGAGCGCAGCTTGAAATCGCCCTCGAACCGCGCCGGGGAGGGGAGCCCTGCCGCCGCGATCCCGCTGGCGACGCCCTGCGCGCGGGCGACGGTCAGGCAGTTTTCCGCAGGTCCGGTCAGATGCGCGATCCGGCGGTGGCCGAGCCCCGCGAGATGGTCGATGGCGAGCCGCGCCCCGGCCTCGTTGTCGGCAAAGACGCGCGGTGCCCCGAGCCCTTCGATCCATTCGCAGGCCTGGAGCACCGGCGGGCAGGAGGGGGCGCGGAACGGCTCCGGGTCGAGACCGCCGTCGAGCACGAGCACCCCGTCGGCATGGGAGCGCGTGAGATAGGGCTGCACCGCCTTCATGTCGGGTTGCCCGTCATGGGCGCGGGTGTCGAGCACGAGAAGGTTCATCCCCTCCTCGCGCAGCACGCGCGAGATCCCCGACAGGATTTCGGAGAAGAACGGGTTGGCGAGATTCGGCACGAGGGCGAGCACCGCGCCCACCTGTTGCTGGCGCAGGTTGCGGGCGGTGAGATTGACGCGATAGCCGGTTTCGGCCACGGCCTTTTCCACCGCGATCCGGGTGGTTTCGGAGACGATGGCGGGGTTCGACAGCACCCGGCTCACCGTCGCGACGGAGACGCCGGCGAGCTTTGCGACATCGTGGATGCGTGGCGGTTTGACGGGATCTCTCACCGGCGGTCCTTTTCCTGGGCTTCGTGAAACCTAGATGCGATTGCGGCTGTTGAAAACCATTTCATTGTGTGTAACGGTTTATGTAACCGATTACATATGCAGAATCGGCGGGAGGAGAGATGCGAACACTGAAAGGGCCGGGTCTGTTCCTGGCGCAGTTCGTCGGCGCGGAGCCGCCGTTCGACAGTTTCGATGCGATCGTGGAATGGGCCGCGGGCTGCGGATACGAGGGCGTGCAGGTGCCGAGCGGCGAGGCGTCGCTCATCGACCTCGACCGCGCCGCCGCCTCGGCGGAATATTGCGACGAGATCAGATCCCGCGCCGCGGCGCACGGGGTGGAGATCACCGAGCTGTCGGCCCATGTCCAGGGCCAGCTCGTCGCGGTCCATCCCGCCTATGACATCGCCTTCGACGGTTTCGCGCCCGAAGCGGTGCGCGGCAATCCGAAGGCGCGGCAGGACTGGGCGGTCGATCAGGTGAAGAAGACCATCGACGCCTCCGCCCGGCTCGGGCTCGACCGCATGGCGGCTTTTTCCGGCGCGCTCGCGTGGCCCTATGTCTATCCCTGGCCGCAGCGCCCGGCGGGGCTGATCGAGGCGGCCTTCGACGAGCTGGCGGCGCGCTGGCGCCCGCTGCTCGACCATGCCGCCGACAAGGGGGTGAAGATCTGTTTCGAGATCCATCCCGGCGAGGATCTGCATGACGGGGTCAGTTTCGAGATGTTCCTCGACCGCGTCGATCAGCACCCGTCCGCGATGATGCTCTACGATCCGTCGCATTACGTGCTGCAACAGCTCGATTACCTCGACAATCTCGACATCTACGCCGAGCGGATCGGCATGTTCCATGTCAAGGACGCGGAGTTCAACCCGACCGGGCGGCAGGGCGTCTATGGCGGCTACCAGGGCTGGGTCGAGCGCGCGGGCCGGTTCCGCAGTCCCGGCGACGGGCAGGTGGATTTCAAGGCGATCTTTGCGAAGCTCACGGCGATGGAGTTCGACGGCTGGGCGGTCGTGGAATGGGAATGCGCGCTGAAGCACCCCGAGGACGGCGCCCGCGAAGGCGCGCAATTCGTGCGCGACCATATCATCCGCGTGACCGATCATGCCTTCGACGATTTCGCGGCCTCCGGCACGGATGCGGCGGCCAATCGCAAGATGCTCGGGCTGGAGGGCTGAGATGGAACGGCACAGGCCCATTCGCCTCGGGATGGTCGGCGGCGGTCTCGGCGCGATGATCGGCGGTGTGCACCGGATCGCGGCGCGGCTCGACAACCGTTTCGATCTTGTCGCGGGTGCGTTGTCCTCGACACCGGAGACGGCGGCGCGGAGCGCGGCGGAGATCGGTCTCGCGCCGGAGCGCAGCTATGCCGATTTCCGGGAGATGGCGCGTGCGGAGGCCGGCCGCGAGGACGGGATCGAGGCGGTGTCGGTCTGCACCCCGAACCACCTGCATTTCGCGGCGGCGAAGGCGTTTCTCGAACGCGGCATCCATGTCATCTGCGACAAGCCGATGACCGCGACGCTCGAGGAGGCGCTGGAGCTTGCGCGGATCGTCGCGGCGTCGGACGCGCTTTTTGTGCTGACGCACAATTATTCCGCCTATCCGCAGATCCGCCTGGCGCGCGATCTCGTGGCGCAGGGCGCGCTCGGTCCGCTGCGGCTGGTGCAGGTCGAATATGCGCAGGACTGGCTCGCCGCCCCGGTGGAGAGCAAGCAGGCCGCCTGGCGCACCGATCCGGCGCGGGCCGGGGCAGGGGGCGCCATCGGGGATATCGGCACCCATGCGTTCCAGCTCGCGCGTTTCGTCACGGGCGAATGCCCGACGCGGCTCGCCGCCGATCTCACGAGCTTCGTGCCCGGCCGGCGGCTCGACGACAATGCGCAGGTGATGCTGCGCTACGCCTCGGGCGCGAAGGGGGCGTTGTGGTGTTCGCAGGTCGCGCCGGGGACGGAGAACGGGCTGAAGCTGCGGGTCTATGGCGAGACGGGCGGGCTCGCCTGGTCGCATGAGACGCCGGAAACGCTCTGGTTCACGCCGCTGGGCGAGCCCGCGCGGAAGCTGCGCCGCGGCGGGCCGGAGGGGACGATGGCGGGCAGCCGGGTTCCGGCGGGCCATCCCGAGGGCTATCTCGAAGGGTTCGCCAATATCTACAGCGAGGCCGCGGACGCGATCCGGGCCGCGCAGGCGGGCGAACGGATCGAGACGCTCCTGCCGGGGATCGCGGACGGGATCGAGGGGCTGCGTTTCATCGACGCCTGCATCCGCTCGAACGCGGCGGAGAGCGGCTGGGTGGAGATCCTGCCATGAGCGCGCCGATCCTCGAACTTGTCGACGTGTCGCGGTCCTTCGGTCCGGTCGAGGTGCTGCACGGCGTCGATTTCGCGCTCCGTCCCGGCGAGGTCCATGCGCTGATCGGGGAGAACGGGGCGGGCAAGTCCACGACGATGAACATCCTCGCCGGCTATCTCGACCCGACGACGGGGGAGGTGCGCGCCGGGGGGCAGGCGGTCCGCTTTGCCTCCTCGAAAGACGCGGAGGCGCGCGGGATCGTGATGATCCATCAGGAATTCAACCTCGCCGAACACCTTACGGTGGATCAGAACGTGTTCCTCGGGCGGGAGCTGAAAAAGGGCTGGCGCCTCGATCACGGGGCGATGCGGGCGCGCACGGAGGAGTTGCTCGCGCGGCTCGAATGCCGGGTGGATCCGGCGACGCAGGTGTCCGATCTTTCGGTGCCCAACAAGCAGATGGTCGAGATCGCAAAGGCGCTTTCGCGCGATCTGCGGGTGCTGATCATGGACGAGCCGACCGCGGTGCTGACCGAGCGCGAATGCGAGATCCTGTTCCGCCAGATCCGCCGGCTGCGCGAGGAGGGCGTCGCGATCCTCTACACCTCGCACAAGCTGTCGGAGGTGAAGCGGATCTGCGACCGGGTGACGGTGCTGCGCGACGGGACCATGGTCAGGTCCGCGCCGGTGTCCGACATCACCGAGGACGAGATGGCGGCGGCGATGGTCGGGCGCGAGCTTTCCGATCTCTATCCCGCGAAGGCCGTGCCGCAGCCCGAGGTCGTGCTCGAGGTCGCGGATCTTTCCGTGCCGGGCGTCGTCGAGGGGGCCGGCCTCACGCTGCGCCGGGGGGAGATCCTCGGCATCGGCGGGCTGGTCGGATCGGGGCGCACCGAGCTTGCCGAGGCCATCGCGGGGCTGCGCCGGCGCAGCGGCAGCGTGCGGGTGAACGGCCGGGAGCTGCCGCCCGGCGATGTGCGCGCGGCGATGGCGGCGGGGCTCGTCTATCTCACCGAGGACCGGAAGGGTGCGGGGCTCTTGCTCGACAAGGGGCTGCGGGAGAACCTGACCCTGCCGCTGCTCGAGCGGTTCGGGCGGGTGCTCATCGACCGCAAGGCGGAAGAGGCGGCGCTCGACCGGGCGATTGCCGATTTCGCGATCCGCGCGCCCTCGCGCGAGATGCCGGTGGGCAACCTGTCGGGCGGCAACCAGCAGAAGCTCTTGCTCGCCAAGACGCTGCTGAGCGATCCGCAGGTGATCCTGATCGACGAGCCGACGCGCGGCATCGACATCGGCACGAAACAGCAGATCTACGACCTGATCGCCGGGCTGGCGGCGGAGGGGCGGTCGATCGTCGTCATCTCCTCCGAAATGCCGGAGCTGATCGGCCTCGTGTCGCGCGCGCTGGTGATGCATGCCGGGCGCGTCGTCGGAGAGGTCGAGGGCGACGAGGTCAACGAAGGAATGATCGTCCGTCTCGCGATGGGGCTGGCGACGAGCGGGGAGGACGCGGCATGACATCCGCCGTGACGGAAAAGACTGCGCGCAGGACGCCGCGCAGGCGTGTGGATCTCAAGGTGATCGGGCCCATCGTGGCGCTGATCGCGCTGATCCTCATCGGTATGGCGCTCAATCCGAATTTCCTGAGCTATGCGAACATCACCAATGTGCTCGCGCGCTCGGCCTTTATCGGCATCATCGCCGTGGGCATGACATTCGTCATCACGGCGGGCGGGCTCGACCTCTCGGTAGGGTCGATGGCGGCCTTCATCGCCGGGCTGATGATCCTCACCATGAACGTGCTGACCGACCGTCTGGGCGTGAGCCTGCCGGTGATCCTGATCGGGATCGCGGTCGCGCTGCTCGCGGGGCTCGTGGCGGGGCTGATCAACGGTGTGCTGATCACGAAGGTGGGGATCGAGGCCTTCATCGTCACGCTCGGCACGATGGGCATCTATCGCTCGCTCATCACATGGCTCGCGGATGGCGGGACGCTCAGCCTCGGGTTCGAGATGCGCGAACTCTATCGCCCGGTCTATTACGGCGGCCTCTTCGGGGTGAGCTGGCCGATCATCGCCTTTTTCGTCGTCGCCCTGATCGGGGAGGTGGTGATGCGCCACACCGCCTTCGGACGGCATTGCGCGGCCATCGGCTCGAATGAAAAGGTCGCCCGCTTCTCCGCCGTTTCGGTGATCCGGGTGCGGCTTGCGACCTATGCGCTGCTCGGGCTGCTCGTCGGCTTTGCCGTGGTGATGTACGTGCCGCGGCTCGGCTCGGCCTCCTCGGCCACGGGGCTGTTGTGGGAGCTCGAGGCGATTGCGGCGGTGATCATCGGCGGCACGCTGCTCAAGGGCGGGTTCGGCCGCGTCTGGGGCACGGTGGTCGGGGTGCTGATCCTGAGCCTGATCGGCAATATCCTCAACCTCACGGATTTCGTGAGCCCCTATCTCAACGGCGCGATCCAGGGCGTCGTGATCATCCTCGCCGTGGTGCTGCAACGCAGCCGCGGCGCGGAGCGGTAAGCCTGTTTTCAAGGGACATCGTCAAAAGGGAGGACACCATGACGAAGATCTTCACGACCACTGCACTGGCGGGTGCGTTCGCGGGAACGCTCGTCGCCGCCGCCTCGGCGGAAACCATCGGGATCTCCATCCCGGCGGCCACCCATGGCTGGGCGGGCGCGCTGAACTTCCACGCCGAACAGACCGTCGACCGGCTCGAGGAGGCCTATCCCGATCTCGATTTCGTGCTCACCACGACCTCGGATCCGGCGGCGCAGGTTTCCGACCTCGAGGACATGGTCGCGACCCGCAACATCGACGCGCTCGTGGTGCTGCCGTTCGAATCCGAACCGCTCACCGGCCCGATCAAGCGGATCGCGGACAGCGGCGTCTGGGTGACGGTGGTCGACCGCGGGCTTGCCCAGGAGGGGATCGAGGATCTCTATGTGGCGGGCGACAACGCGAGCTTCGGCAGCACGGCAGGCCGGTATTTCGCCGACACGCTCGAGGAGGGCGCAAAGGTCGTGGTGATGCGCGGCATCCCCTCGACCGTGGACAACGAGCGGGTGGAGGGGTTCAATGCCGCGCTCGAAGGCTCCGGGATCGAAGTGCTGGCGATGGATCACGCCAACTGGAACCGCGACAATGCCTTTACCCTGATGCAGGACTACCTGTCGCGCTTCCCGGAGATCGACGCGGTCTGGGCGGCGGATGACGACCAGGCCGTCGGCGCGCTCGCGGCCATCGAACAGGCGGGCCGCGAGGGCGAGATGGTCGTCGTCGGCGGCGCCGGGATGAAGGAGATGGTCGACCGCATCCGCAACAACGACGAGACCGTGCCGGTGAACGTGACCTATCCGCCGGCGATGATCTCCACCGCGATCGAGATGACCGCGCTCGGCCTCGTCTCCAGCGCGCCGATGACGGGGGACTTCATCATCGCCTCCGAACTGATCACCCCGGAGAATGCCGAGGCCTTCTATTTCGAGGACAGCCCCTACTGAGGCGGGCGAACGAAAGACCGGCGGGCCGCGCAGCGCAGGCACCCGCCTCCGGCGCGGCCGCGGGGAGACCTGCGGCCGTTGCGCTTTGTGGGGCCGCGTGTGCGGCCGCGGCCCGGATCGGCGCGAAAAATCGCGGCGCGCGCCGGTTCTGGCATGAGGACTGCTAGGAGAGGGGCGACGGTCGGTGAGGAGGAACACCCGGCCGAGGGAGGAAACATGAAAGCTGTTGAGCATGCGCTGAAATATTGCGCGTATCTGCTGATCGCGCTCGCCGGGCTGAGCCTTCTGGCGATGATGATCCACGTCTTTGCCGACGTCGTCCTGAAATATTTCTTCAACGATCCGATCCCCGGCACCGCCGAGGTGGTGGCGCGCTATTACATGGTGGCCGCCGTCTTCCTGCCCCTGCCGCTCGTGGAACTGCGCAACAGCGGCGTGGCGGTGGACCTGTTCTACGGCATGTTCGGCACGGCGATGCGGCGGCTGATGGTCCTCGTGGCCTATCTCGGGCAGCTCTGCTTCTTTTCGATCCTCGCCTGGCAATCCTGGGCGGATGCGATGCGGGCGATGGCGAAGGGCGAATACGTGGACGGGCAGATCGTCGTGATCGTCTGGCCCGCGAGCTTCTTCCTGCCCGCCGGTTTCGGCATCGCGGCGCTGGTGAGCCTGTTGCGGATCGTGCAGGTGCTCCTGCGCGACGACTGGGAGGATGTCGTGGAATACGGCGGGCCGGTCGAGGCACAGGCCGACGCAGGGGAGGTGCGCTGATGGACCGGATCGAAATCGGACTGGTCGGGATCGCCGCCGCCCTCATCCTCATCGCGATGCGGATGCAGGTCGGCGTGGTGCTCGGCATCGTCGCCTTCCTCGGGATCGGGGCGCTGACCAGCATGGACGCCGCCTGGGGCATCCTCACGGCGATCCCGCAGAAATTCATCGCGCAATGGAGCCTCAGCGCCGTGCCGATGTTCCTGCTCATGGGCTATATCGCGGCGCAGACCGGGCTGACGAAGGGGCTTTTCGCCAGCGCGCGGATCTTCCTCGGGCGGGTGCCGGGGGGGCTTGCCTCCGCCACGGTCGTGGCCTCCGCGCTCTTCGCCTCCGCCTCGGGGTCGAGCGTCGCGACCTCGGCGGCCTTCTCGCGCATCGCGGTGCCGGAAATGCTCGCCTCGAATTACAGGCCCTCGCTCGCGACCGGCGCGGTGGCGGCCTCGGGCACGCTCGGCTCGCTGATCCCGCCGAGCGTGCTGATGATCCTCTTCGGCATCTTCACCGAGACTTCCATCGGCGCGCTCTTCGTCGGCGGGGTGGTGCCGGGCCTGCTGTCCGCGCTGATCTACATCGGTATGATCACGATCCGCGCGCGGCTCGACCCGACGCTTGCGCCGGTGCATGAACACGGCCATTCGCGCGAGGATATCTGGGCGGCGGTCCGCGACATCTGGCCCCTGCCGGCGCTGATCCTCGGCGTGCTCGGCGGCATGTTCGCGGGGATCTTCTCCCCGACGGAAGCGGGTGCCATCGGCGCGGGGCTTGCCGTGCTGATCGCGCTGTTCCGCGGCTCGCTCACGCGCGCCTCGATCCGGGAGGCGCTGATCGAGACGGCGGAGGGCACCTGTACCGTGTTCATCATCGCGATCGGCGCGACGATGTTCTCGGTCTTCATGGGGCTGACGAGCGTGCCGATGGCGCTGGCCGACCGGATGCTCGGCGCGGTGGACTCCCCGATCGCGGTGATCGGCATGATCGCCGTGCTGTTCGTCGTGCTCGGCATGTTCATCGAGGGGATCTCGCTGATGCTGCTGACCATCCCGATCATCCAGCCGGTGCTTCAGGGCATGGGCGTCGACATGGTCTGGTTCGGGATCATCATGATCAAGCTGCTGGAAATCGGGCTGATCACGCCGCCGGTCGGCATGAACGTCTATGTGATCCGGAGCGCGCTCGGCTCTTCCGTGTCGCTGTCGGAGATCTTCAGGGGCGCGTTCTGGTTCATCGGGATGGACGTGCTCACCCTGGTCCTGCTGATCGCCTTTCCCGCCATCACCCTGTTCCTGCCGAGCGTGATGCTCTGAGCGGGATGTCTGTTCATCAAGAGGAGGAAACACGATGAGCAAACCCGTCTTCAAACCCCTGCTGCTGGGGCTCGGCCTTGCCGCGGCGGCGTCCGGCGGCGCGAGCGCCGAAACCTTTCGCGCCGCGACCTGGAACGCGGCGAATTCGCCCAACACCCGCTTTCTGAACGACGTGGCCGAACTGGTCGCGGAGGCATCGGGCGGCGAGATGGAATTCGAGGTCTATTCCGGCGGCTCGCTGCTGCCGCCGGATGGCACGCTTCCGGGGCTCGAGAGCGGGGTGGCCCAGCTCGCCAACATCACCGCCGCCTACATTCCCTCGGACATGCCGATCAACAACATCCTCGCCGACCTGTCCTTCATGGCCGACGACCAGCTCGCGCTTGCCTTCGCCGCGACGGAGGCGAATTTCTTCGATCCGATGCTGCGCGGCGAGCTCGACGACAAGAACATCGTCTTCGCCACCGGCTTCACCATCGGGATCTACAACCTGATCTGCGGGTTCGAGGCGGATTCGATCGACGATTTCCAGGGGCGCAAGATCCGCACCTCCTCGAGCGCGCAGATCGCCTTCACCGAGGAGATCGGCGGGGTGTCCGTTTCCGTGCCGGGGACGGAGATCTACACCGGCATCCAGCGCGGTTCGCTCGACTGCGCGATGGGGACGCCGCTGTTCCTGACCGATTTCTTCAAGCTCAACGAGGTGGCGAAATCGGTCTACCTGATGCCCTTCGGGTCGAATGCGAACGGGGGCTATTATTTCAACAAGGACTTCTGGCAGGACCGCACGCCCGAGGAGCGGCGCATCCTGCTTAACGCGCTGTCGCGGGCGACCGCGCGCAGCATGATCGACTGGGCCGCCGACATCGAGGCGGCGATCGAGGCCGCGCGCGAGGCCGGCGTGGCGCTCAACGAGCCGGAGGAGACGGGCATGGAGCAGCTCAACGACTTCAAGGCGCGTTTCCTCGAAGACCTGCCGCAAAGCTCGATGGACAAGCGCGGGGTCGAGGATCCGACGGAGATGATCGCCAATGTCACGGCGCTCATCGACAAGTGGAAGGGCCTTCTGGCCGAGGTGGACACGAGTGATCTGGACGCGGTCACGGCGCTGCTCGACCGGGAGATCTTCGACAAGGTCGACGTGGAAACCTACGGGATGGAGTGATGCCGGCCGGGGCGCGCGCCTGTGTGCGCGGGCGCGCGCCCGAAGTTTTCCGGGACGGACGGCAGCCGTGGCACACGGATTGCTGGGACGGTCGCATGGGCCGCATGCCGCCGGACGCGTCACGACCCCGGCACCCGATGCCGGCCGGGGAGGGCGGGCTCGGCGCGGCGGATCTGCGGCCCCGGCAGACACTCACAAACCAGGACGACAAGATGACCCAGGACACCGAACGACGCCAAAGTTACCCGCAGGTGGGCCTGCTGATCGACGGGACGTGGATTTACGACCGCCCCGCCTGCCACCACGTCGAGAATCCGAGCGACGAGAGCCTCCTCGGTCCGGTGCCGGGGGCGACGCCCGAGGATCTCGCGCGCGCGCTCACCGCGGCGCGGAAGGGGTTCGAGACCTGGCGCAGGGTGCCGATGGCCGAGCGCGCCGCGCTCCTGCGCCGCACCGCCGCGCTGATGCACGAACGGATCGAGGAGATCGCGACGGTGATCACGCTCGAACAGGGAAAGACGCTGCCCGATGCGCGCAACGAGGTGCGGCGGTCCTCCACCTTCCTCGAATGGGATGCCGAACAGCTCCAGCGCAGCTACGGGCGGATCGTGCATACCGACGGACCGCTCGACCAGCTCGTCGTGCGCGAGCCGATCGGGCCGGTCGCCGCCTTCACCCCGTGGAACGTGCCGCTCTCCGCGCCCTCGCGCAAGATCAGCGGCTCGCTTGCCGCCGGCTGTTCGGTGATCATCAAGCCCGCAGAGGAGACGCCGGCGACGGCCTGTCTCTTCGCCCGATGCTTCATCGACGCGGGGCTTCCCGAAGGCGTGCTCCAGGTCGTGTTCGGCGATCCCGCGCAGGTGTCGGAAACGCTGATCCTCTCGCCGGTGATCCGCATGATCACGCTGACCGGCTCGGTCGGGGTGGGCAAGACGCTGACCGGGCTCGCCGCGCGCGGGATGAAACCCGTGCTGATGGAGCTCGGCGGTCATGCGCCGGTGCTGATCGGCCCGGATGTGGATCCGGCGGGGGTGGCGGCGATGGCCTCGGCGGCAAAGTTCCGCATGGCCGGGCAGCTCTGCGTCTCGCCCTCGCGGTTCCTCGTGCATCGGGACGTCTACGAACCCTTCGTGACCGAATTCGCGCGCGGCGCCGACGCGCTCCGGCAGGGCGACGGTTTCGCGGAGGGGATCGACATGGGGCCGCTCGCCAACGGGCGCCGGGTCGAGGCGATCTCGGCGCTGGTCGAGGATGCGCGCGACCGCGGCGCGCGGATCGCGGCGGGCGGCAAGCGGGTCGGCAACAAGGGGCATTTCTATGCGCCTACCGTGCTTGCCGACGTGCCGCTCGAGGCCGATGCGATGCATGTCGAGCCCTTCGGCCCGCTGGCGGCCTGTGTGCCGGTCGCGGACATGGATGCGGCGCTCTCCATCGCCAATTCGCTCGAGGTGGGGCTCGCCGGCTATATCTTCACCAACGATTTCGCGGAGGCCGACCGGCTCGCCGCGGCGCTTGAATGCGGCTCTGTCGCGGTGAACAATTTCGGCAGCCCCGGCGCGGACGCACCCTTCGGCGGCTACAAGGAAAGCGGGATCGGCCGCGAGGGCGGGATGGAATCGCTCGACAGCTACACGATCTCCAAGACGATCATGCGGCGCGCGGCACGGGTCTGATCCCGCGCGGGCGGCGCAGAGGCAAAGGAGGAGGCGGATCATGCCCCATGTCAATGTCAAGATGATGCCGGGGCGCGACGACGCGCTCAAGCGCAGGCTCGCGGAGGCGATCACCCGCACGGTGACGGAGGTGCTCGGCGCCGCCGAAAGCTCCGTCTCCGTGGCGATCGAGGACGTCCCCGGCCGCGACTGGAAGGACGCGGTCTATGTCCCCGAGATCGTCAACCGCCCCGAGACCATCTTCAAGGAACCGGGGTACGACCCGACCTGACCAAACCGGAAGGACGAGCAGACGGATGAGCAAAAGACTGGAGGGCAGGGACGAACCGATCCTGGAGCCGGATCTCCCGATCATCGACGCGCATCACCACCTCTTCGACAAGCCGGCGCTGCGCTACATGCTCGAGGACTATCTCGAGGATGTGCGCGCCGGGCACAATGTCGTCGCCTCGGTCTATGTCGAGGCCTCGGCCTTTCACCGCGCCGGGGGGCCGGAGATCCTGAAACCGCTGGGCGAGATCGAATTCGCCAACGGGGTCGGGGCGATCTGCGCCAGCGGGGCTTATGGCGATGTGCGGCTCTGCGCGGCGATCGTCGGCTATGCGGACCTGCGGCAGGGCGACGGGATCGGCTGGCTGCTCGACCGGGCGATGGCGGCCGCGCCGGACCGCTTCCGCGGCATCCGCCAGATCACGATGGAACATCCGAGCAACCTGCCGTTCCGCTATTTCTTCACCGGGCGGCCGCCCGAGGGCGTGTTCGGCCACCCGGAGTTCCGCAACGGCTTCCGCCAGCTCGCGCAGCGCGGGCTCACCTATGACGCCACGGGATTCCACCTTCAGCTTCCCGATATCGCGGCGCTTGCCGACGCCTTTCCCGACACCACGCTGATCGTCAACCACATGACCGTCGCGATGGGGCTCGAGATGGATGCCGGGGCGCGGGCGGAGCTTTTCGCGGACTGGCGCGGCAAGCTCGTCGAGGTCGCGAAACGGCCGAACGTGATGTGCAAGATCGGCGGGCTCGGCATGCCGATCTGGGGCTTCGGCCTCGACGCGCGCGAGGATGCCCTGGGCTATCGTGATCTCGCGGAGGTCTGGCGGCCCTTCGTCGAGACGGCGATCGAAGCCTTCGGCGCGGATCGCTGCATGATGGAGAGCAATTTCCCGCCCGACGCGCGCTCCTGCGGCTATGTCCCGCTCTGGAACGCGTTCAAGCATATCGTGGCGGGCGCCTCGCAGGAGGAGAAGCGCGCGCTGTTCGCGGGAACGGCGGCGCGGGTCTACCGGATCGGCCTGCCCTGATCAGGAGACCTGTTCGAGCCTTTCGTCGAGATAGGCGAGGGGCACACCGAGCACTTCGGCCGCCCGCGCCCGATCGCCCTGGAAGCGGGAGATCGTCTCGTTGATGAGCCGCGTCTCGAACTGGTCGAGCGAGGTCTGGAGCGTGCTCGCCGCCGGCTTTCCCCTTGCCGGGGCGGGTTTCTCGAAGGAGGGGGCGGAATTGCGCTGGAAATCCTCCACCGTCAGCTTGCCGCCCTCCGCGAAGACCATCGCGCGCTCGACGGTGTGGCGGAGCTGGCGCACGTTTCCGGGCCAGCTCCGCTGCATCAGGAGCTGGGCGACGTCATAGTCCACCTCCGGCCGCTCGCGATTGTATTGCGCGGCGATCTCCGTCACGAAATGGTTGAGCAGGAGCGGGATGTCCTCCCGCCGTTCCTCGAGCGAGGGCAGGTAGATGCAGACCGGGCTGATCCGGTAGAACAGGTCGAGCCGGAACTTGCCCTGGTCCACGTCGGATTCAAGGTCGCGGTTGGTCGCGCTGCACAGCCGGAAATCCACGCGCTTGGGCTTGTCGCCGCCGACGCGCTCGACCATCCGGTCCTGCAACACGCGCAAAAGCTTCGACTGCACCTCGAGCGGCATGTCCCCGATCTCGTCGAGGAAGATCGTGCCCTTGTCCGCCTGTTCGAACTTGCCCGCGCGGCCCTTGCGGTCGGCGCCGGTGAAGGAGCCGGCCTCGTAGCCGAAGAGCTCGCTCTCGACGAGGGATTCCGGCAGGGCGGCGGCGTTCACGGTCACCAGCCGGCCGTCCTGGCGCGAGCTCAGGCGATGCAGCGCCTGCGCCACGAGCTCCTTGCCCGTGCCGCTCTCGCCCTGGATGAGCACGGGGATGTCGAGCGGCGCGATCTTGCGGATCTGTTCGCGCACGGACTGGATCGCAAAGCTCTGGCCGATGATGCTGTCGAGGATCTTGTCGGAGGCGGAGCTCGTCGTGCTCTTCGCCTTGTAGATCTCGATCTCCTTCTCGAGCACGTTGATCTTGCGGGCCAGCGCCTCGACCTGTTGCGGGCCCTTGAACATGATGCGCCCGATCGCCCCGACGATCTCGCCGTCGCGGCGGATCGGATGGCGCGACACGATCCGGTCGCGCCCCTTCATCCGGTGGACCTGTCCGACCTCGGCCACGCCGGTCTTGACCACCTGGTGAAGGCGCGAATTCTCGATCACGTCGCGCACGTTCCTGCCCACCGCCTCGCCCGGTTGCAGGCCGAGATATTTCTCGTGCACCGGGGAGATGAAGGCGACATTGGCCTTTTTGTCCACGATGGCCATCGCGTCATAGGGGTCCGTCAGGATGTGGTCGATGATGTCGAAGGCGAATTCCACGTTGGAGACGAACTGGAGCACGGTTTCCGTCGGGGGTTCGGACAGCAGCACGAGATAGGTCTCGCCCACCCGGCTCACGAAGGCGATATACTTCGCGTCGTTGAGCAGGATCGGGGTCACCCGGCGCGCCGCGGCCTCCTCGAGCCATTCGCGGGTGGAGATGATCGCCCGGATGCGCATGTCCTCGGCGACGCCAATCGCGGCAAGACACTTGCCCCGGATGTCGCTGATCACGACTCCCCTGAGGCCGATCACCTCGTCATGCTCTTTGGTCATGCTGTCCTCCCAACATGGACCGCAAAGTCAGCGCCGGTTTCCCGATTCTGTGCGAATATGCGGCCAATTGGTTGCCATTTGGCATTTCCCGGTCATGCTACTGCGTGAGAATTGGAACGCAACATACAATTTTCACGGGAAAACAGGAACAGATGCGGCGTTTTCCTCTCTTTGGCACGAGGATTGCGTGATGGGCGGTGCCGGCCTATCATCCAGAAATGGCCGATGCCTTATGGACGCTCGAAGGAGGATCGAGCCCCATCGCTCCCGCGCTCCGGGCCCCGTCTGCCGGCCAGATGTCCGCTCCGGAAAGGCATTGCAATCGAAGGGGAGGAACCATGGAACTGAGACCAAATCTGTTCAGCCAGCAGAAGCAGACGATCTCGATCACCTCGCAGGTGATCCAGTCGATCAAGCTGCTTCACTTCGGCCAGAACGAATTGCGCGACTTCCTGCGGGAACAGGCCGAGCGCAATCCGCTGATCGAGGTCACGCTCGGCCGGGAGTTCACGGTGGATCCCGCGCCCGAACCCGCGCGCGAGGAGGCGGCGCGCCCGGTGCGCGAGGCGGAAAACGACGGCTACGCCCGCAAGTCCTATCTCAGCGGCACCGGCGGCGGCGTGGCCTTTGGCGCGGAGAAGCGCAGCCTCGAGGAATATTGCCCGGTCGGCACGACGCTGCGCGAGGCGCTGCACGGACAGGTGGCGCTTTCGATCGCGGACCCGCAGGACCAGTTCATCGCCCGAGAGATCGTCGAGTCGCTCGATCCCGACGGCTATTTCCGACGCGATCCCGAGGAGATCGCGAATATCCTCGGCGTCGGGGAGGCGCGGGTGACGGAGGTGCTGGGCATGGTCCAGACCTTCGAGCCGACCGGCGTCGGCGCGCGCGACCTGGCGGAATGCCTGCGGCTCCAGCTCGTCGAGCGGGGGCAGGACGATCCGGCGATGCTGACGCTCGTGGACAATCTCGACCTGCTCGCGAATTTCGACATCGCGCGGCTCGCGCGGCTGTGCGGCCTGTCGCAGGACGGGGTGATGGAGCTGGCCCGGAAGATCCGCGAACTCGACCCGCGTCCGGGCCGTTGTTTCGACACCGATCCGGTGCTGCCGGCGCTGCCGGACGTTCAGGTGGAGATGCACGAGGACGGGCGCATCTCCGTCGAGCTGAACACGAGCCTGATGCCGCGGGTTCTGGTGGACCGGGAATATTACGCGGAGATCCGGCAGGCGAGCCGCGGGGTGGAGGACGCCCGTTTCGTCACCGACTGCATGAGGAACGCGAACTGGCTGGTGCGCAATGTCGACCAGCGGGCCCAGACGATCCTGCGGGTCGCGACCGAGATCGTGACGCGGCAGCGCGCCTTCTTCGAGCAGGGGCTCGAACATCTGAAACCGCTCTATCTGCGCGATGTGGCGGAGGCGGTGGGGCTGCATGAATCCACCGTGTGCCGGGCGACGACGGACAAATACATGATGACCCCGCGCGGCATGTTCGAGCTGAAGTTCTTCTTCATGAATTCGCTCGGTTCGACGGATGGCAGCGAGGAGCTGTCGGCGGAGACCGTGCGCCAGAAGATCCGCCACATGATCGAGGCGGAGACGGCGGCCACCGTGCTGTCGGACAGCGCGATCATGGCCGCGCTCCAGGCGGAAGGCATCGACATCGCGCGCCGGACGGTGGCCAAATACCGCGAGATGCTGCATATCCCGACCTCGCAGAAGCGCAAGCGGATGAAGCGCGCGCAGGCGATCGGAACGGAGGCGGTCTGCGCCTGATCCGCCGCCGCCTCCCCCGGTCGGTGGCACGGGATTTGCGACGGGATCCGCATCAGGACAGGGTGCAGGGCTGCATCCCGCGTGTCCTGCGCGCCCCTCCGTCCGGCTGCGCAGGCGGCCGGGCCGGCATCCCGCGACAACGAGAGAGGACCGACATGACCGGCAGCTTGGAGAACGGCGATTCCGTCGCCTATTGGGAAGGCGCGCGCGACGGCCGCCTGATGTTCCAGAAATGCGGCGCCTGCGGCACCGTGCAGTTTCCGCCGCGCTTCCATTGTGCGAGCTGCTGGGAGGAGACGCCCGAGTGGATCGAGAGCACGGGGCGCGGCCGGGTGGAAAGCTTCACCGTCGTGCGCCGCGCGCCGCTGCCGGAGTTCCGCGACAAGGTGCCCTATGTGGTCGCCGCCGTGCGGGTCGAGGAAGGTCCGCGCATGATCACCAACCTCGTGGGCGAGGACGCGCTCGGGGTGCGGATCGGCGACGAGGTGCGCGTCACCTTCGAGACGAACGCCCAGGGCGACACCCTGCCGCAGTTCAAACGCAGCTGAGACCAACCCGCCGGAGAAGGAGACAGGAATGGCCGATACAGCGCCCGAAAACCCGCGCAGCCCGTTCGAGACATTCGCAAGGGACATGCTCAGGGGCCGCACGGCCTTTGTCACCGGAGGGGGCACCGGCATCGGCTTCGGCATCGCGCGCACGCTCGGGCTCCTCGGCGCGAAGGTCGCGATCGTGAGCCGCAAGGAGGAGGTGCTGAACTCCGCCCGCACCGCGCTCGACTCCGAGGGGATCGAGACGCTGGCGGTGCCCACGGACATCCGCGACTTTGCGGCGGTGGAGGCGGCGGTGGCGCAGACCGTCGCGCGCCTGGGCTCGCTTGACATCCTGGTGAACTGTGCCGCGGGGCTGTTCCACACGCCGGCCGAGGAATTGACGGAAAACGGCTGGAAAGTGTTGATCGACATCAATCTCAACGGCGCCTGGGCCTGTTGCAAGGCGGCCTTCGAGCCGCTCAGCAAGGCCGAGCAGGGCGGGCGGATCGTCAATATCGTCTCCCCCTTCGCCTGGCAGAGCTGGCCGGGGTCGGTCAACGCGGCGGCGGCAAAGGCGGGGCTGATTTCCATGGCGCATACGCTGGCGGTCGAATGGGGCCGCTACAACATCCATGTGAACAACGTCGCCCCCGGTCCGATCGGCGGCACGGGCGGGATCAACCGCATGGCCGACGATCCCGAACGCTTCTCCGCGGAGATCGAGCGCACCTCGCTCGGGCGCCTCGGCCAGATCGGGGACATCGCCGAAGCGGTGGCCTATCTCGCCTCGCCCGCGGGCAGCTTCATCTCCGGCGCCGATCTTCTGGTCGACGGCGGGCGCCAGCACAACATGGTGCCCTCGAAGGTCCGCAACCTCAGGGCGCTGTGAGGATGGAGCGGGTGGAACAGGACGGCGTGCTGACCCATGTCACCAAGGTGAACCAGTGGGAATGCGACCATAACGGCCACTGGAACGTGCGCTTCTATTCGCGGGCGGCCCAGGCCGCCTCCGAAGCCGCGGCGGTCCTCTGCGGCGCGTCCAATCCGGGCGCGGCCTCCGTGACCACCCGGCATCTGCGCTATCATCGGGAGCTCTTTTCCGGCGCGCCGGTGCGGGTGCGTTCGGGCGTGCTGACCGGGGGCCCGCAGGCCGGGGCGCTTCTCCACCTGATCGAAAGCCACGGCAGGCTGTCGGCCACCGCGCTCGACCGAACGCCCGGCCCGGTGCCGCAGGTCGGGGCCTTTCCCGCCGGGGCCGCCACACATGCGCTGCCGCGGGGCCTTCCGCCCGGCGATTTCGTTCCGCTCCGGGAGGGGGAGGCGGCGCGCGACGTCATTCTCGGCCCCGTGCCGACGGAGGCGCGCGACCATACCGGCGACCTGTCTTCCGACGGGATGATGAATTTCGTCTCCATCGCGTCCCACGGGCTGCTCAACGCGCTCGGCTTCACCCCCGAATTCGTCGCCCGCACAGGCATCAGCCGGATGGCGGTGGAGATGAAGACGACGCGCCATGTCTTCTGTCCGGAAAGCACGATCCTGAGCGCGCGTTCGGTGATCGCCGCGGTGACCGGCAAGTCGGCGGTGATCCGCCACGACCTCTATTCCGCGACCACGGGGACCGTGATCGCGAGCGCCGCCCAGTGCATCGTCATGGTCGACCTGTCGACGCGCAAGGCGGTTCCGATGCCGGAAGAACTGGCGCGCGGGTTCGGCACCGCGATGCCCGCGGCGGTGCAATAGGGGAGAAGGCCGGATGTCGAGCACCGGGGACAGAGGCGGATTTTCCGAAACGCACCGGGGCCATGTGCTCCATTGGGAGCGGGACGAGAACGAGCACTGGAACGGCCGCTACTACACCGGCGCGTTCCAGCGCGCGTCGGAAGTGGCGGCGGTCCTTCTCGCCCATGCGCCGCCCGGCGGGGCGATGACCCATGCGCGGCATATCCGGTTCTTCCGCGAGCTGCGCGGCGGTGAGCCGATGGTGATCGAGACCGCGCGCCTGCCCGAGCCGGTCGGCGCCTATGGGCTGATCCACAGGATGCGTCATTCCGTGAGCGGCCGTCTCGCCGCCGTGTCCTTCGAGGCACCGGGCTTCGACGTCGCCGCGATCCCGGTGGCGAGCGAGCCGGAGCTCGCGACGCTCGGCCCGCGCGGCCTGCCGGCCGGGGCGCCGGAGGTCGTGGACGGGGCGGACCTCTTGTCAGGCGGCCGGGCGGTCGTCTCCCGCCTCGATATCGTCCGGCCCGGCGATCTCGATGCACAGGGGCGGATCCGGGCGGATGTGATGCACGGCTATCTCAACGAGGGCTCGCCGCACCTCTGGGCGCATGGCGGTGTCGTGGTCGCGGATCTCTACGCGCGCCGGCTGGGACGGGCGATGGTGGAGCTGTGTTTCGGATACCACGCGAGCGCGCCGGTGGGGTCGCTCGTCCGGCTCGTGTCCTGGTTCGAGCGGTTCGAGGACAAGCGCGTGGTCATGCGCCACCAGCTCGAGACCGCGCAGGGCGGCGAGGTGCTGGCGACCATGGCCTCGCTCGTGCTGATCATCGACCTGGAGGCACGGCGCGCCGTGCCGGTGCCGGAGTTCATCATGACGGCCTATCGCGCGCGGATGAGCGCATGAGAAAACCGGCAGGGCAGGGCGCCCGCCGGTTTTCCGCCGTCTTTCCGGTTCGCCTCAGTCGAAGCCGATGATCGCCTTGATCTCGAGGAATTCCTCCATCCCGAACACGCCCATCTCGCGGCCGTTGCCGGACTGCTTGTAGCCGCCCATCGGGGCGACCGTGTTGGCCGGCGCACCGTTGTAGAACACGCGCCCCGCCTTCATCCGGCGGCAGACGTCGAGCGCCTGATCCCTGTCCGCGCCGAAGACATAGGCGCCGAGCCCGTATTTCGTGTCATTGGCGATGTCGATGGCCTCCTCCACCGTCCCGTAGGTGAGGATCGCGGTGACCATGCCGAAGATCTCCTCCCGCGCGATGGTCATGTCGCGGGTGATGTCGGAAAAGATCGTGGGCCGCACGAAGAAGCCGCGCTCGAGCCCCTCGGGGCGGCCGGGTCCGCCGACGATGATGCGTCCGCCCTCCTTCACGCCCGTTTCGATATAGGACTGGATCCGGTCGAACTGGGCGCGGTTGACCACCGGACCGTGGGTCGTGGCCGGATCGGTTGGATCGCCGACGCGGATCTCCGCGGCATAGTCGCGAAGGTAGCCTTCGAGCTCGGCGAGCTGGTCCTCGTGGACGAGGATGCGGGTCGGGGAATGGCAGGACTGGCCGCTGTTGGAGAAACCGCGGGACACGTTGTAATGTGCCGCCGCGCGCAGGTCGGCATCGGGCAGGATGAGGTTCGCGGATTTGCCGCCGAGCTCCTGGGCCACGCGCTTCACCGTCTTCGCCGCCGCCTCGGCCACGAGGATGCCCGCCCGCGTCGATCCGGTGAAGGACACGATGTCGATGTCCTCATGGCTGCTGATCGCGTTGCCGACGCCCGGCCCGTCGCCGTTCACGAGGTTGAACACACCCGCGGGCACGCCCGCCTCGTGCAGGATCTCCGCGATCACGATCGCATCCACCGGCGTGAATTCGGAGGGCTTCACCACCACGGTGCAGCCCGCCGCGAAGGCCGAGGAGATCTTGTTGCAGATGAGCTGCGCCGGCCAGTTCCAGGGCGTGATGAGACCCGCGACGCCGATCGGCTCGCGCTGGATGATGTTCACGCCGAGCCGGGTCTCGAACTCGTAGCCCTTCAGCGTCTCCACCGCCTGCCTGAGAGAGGCGAGCCCCGCGCCGCATTGCTGCTTGAGCGAGACGGGCGCGCCCATCTCCTCCGTCAGCGCGGCCATCAGCTCGCCGGAGCGCTTCTCGTAGACCGAGATGATCGACTCCAGGAGCTCGATACGCTCCGCCGGCGTCGTGCGCCCGAAACTCCCGAAGGCCCGGCGCGCCGCCGTCACGGCACGGTCCACATCCTCGGGACTGCCGAGGGCGACGGTGGCAAAGACCTCCTCGGTCGCGGGATTCACGAGCTCGAAGGGCCGCGAGGAGACCGGATCGACCCAGGCGCCGTCGATATAGAACTGTCCGTACTGTTTCATCATGTCCTTTCCGGCCCTCCGTCAGTCGAAGACGAAGACGCCTTTCCCAATCTTGCGTTCGTCGAAGAGATCATAGGCGCGCCGCGCCTCCTCGAGACGGAAATCGTGGGTGAACAGCGTCTCCACGTCGAGACCGCGCTCGGCCACGAAGGCGGCGCAATCGTATTGCATGTTCTTCGAGAAGGTCAGCGAGCCGAGCAGCGATTTCTGGAGCTGGATGATCTGGTGCACGTCCACCTGCATGTCGCCATAGGCCCCCACCATGCAGGCGGTGCCGTTGAGCCGCACCGCCTCGAGCGCCTGGCGCCGCGCGTCGCGGTTGGCCGAGCATTCGATGGATTTGTCCGCGCCGTGGCCGCCGCGGGTCAGATCGCGGATCGCTTCCACCGGATCGTCCTTCAGCGGGTTGATGACGTAGTCGGCGCCGAATTTTTTCGCCATGCCGAGGCGCTCCTCGCCGATGTCGAGCGCGATCACCCGTGCGCCGAAGGCTTTCGCGAACATCGTGCAGCTCAGCCCCACCGGCCCCTGACCGAAGATCGCCACCGTGTCCTCGCCGGTCAGATCGACGCGCTTGATCGCGCCGAAGGCCGTGCCGGTGCCGCAGGAGACCGCCGCCCCCGCCTTGAAGGACAGCTCGTCGGGCAGGCGCACGAGGGTGTGGGCGGGCACCTTCATGTAATGCGCATGCGAGCCGTCGCCGTTGAGCCCGCCGTAGACGATCTTCGAATGGGTGCAGAGCTGGGTCGAGCCGGAGCGGCATTCGTGACAGGTCCGGCAGCCGTCGTAATGGTGCACCATGACGCGGTCCCCGATCCGCGCCTCGTTCGGATGCACGGCGCTGCCGATCTCGGCCACGACGCCGCAGGGTTCGTGCCCCTCGATCACGATCTGGTCCTCGGACCGTTTCGGCCCGTGCAGGTGGTGCAGGTCGGTGCCGCACATGCCGGAGGCCCGGATCTCCACGATCACCTCGTCGGGGCCGGGGGCGGGATCGGGGTAGTCCCGGATCTCGAGCTCTCCCTCCCCGAGAAAAACCACTGCTTTCATCACTCTGTCTCCTCAGGTTTCATCACACGGCCTCGAGCACGAGGGCCGTGCCCTGGCCGACGCCGACGCACATGGTGCACAGCGCGTATCTGCCGCCGCGGCGCTTGAGTTCGCGCGCCGCCGTCAGCACGAGCCGGGCCCCCGACATGCCGAGCGGATGGCCGAGCGCGATGGCGCCGCCGTTCGGGTTGACATGCGGCGCATCGTCGGGAACGCCGAGGGCGCGCAGCGTGGCGAGCGCCTGGCTCGCGAAGGCCTCGTTCAGTTCGATCAGATCCATGTCCGCGATGGAGAGACCGGTGCGCGCGAGCACCTTTTGCGTGGCCGGCACGGGACCGATGCCCATCACCCGCGGGGGCACGCCGGCGGCGGCCATCGCGACGATGCGCGCGACCGGCGTCAGCCCCTGCGCCGCCACCGCCGCCTCTCCGGCCAGCAGCAGCGCCGCCGCGCCGTCGTTCACGCCGGAGGCATTGCCCGCCGTGACCGTGCGCTCCGGCCCGTTCACGCCGCGCAGTTTCGCGAGGGTCGCCGTATCCGTGCCGGGGCGGGGATGTTCGTCCCTGTCCACCGTGACCGGGTCGGCCTTGCGCCTCGGCACCTGGACCGGCGCGATCTCGTCGCCGAACACGCCCGCCTCATGGGCGGCCTGCCAGCGCGCCTGCGACCGCGCGGCGAAGGCGTCCTGATCCTCGCGCGAGATGCCGTGATCCCCGGCCACGTTGTCGGCGGTCTGCGGCATGGAGTCGGTGCCGTATTGCGCCTTCATCTTCGGGTTCTCGAACCGCCAGCCGATCGTCGTGTCGTAGACCGCGTTGGCGCGCGAGAAGGCGCTCGTGGCCTTCGGCATGACGAAGGGCGCGCGGGACATGGATTCGACGCCGCCCGCGATCACCATGTCGTAGTCGCCCGCCCGGATCCCGCGCGCGCCCATGCCGACCGCATCCATGCCCGAGGCACAGAGCCGGTTCACCGTTGTCCCCGGCACCTCGACCGGCAGCCCGGCCAGGAGCGCGGCCATGCGCGCCACGTTGCGGTTGTCCTCGCCCGCCTGGTTGGCCGAACCGAGGATCACCTCGTCGAGCCGCGACCAGTCGACCTGCGGGTTGCGCTCCATCAGTGCGGCGATCGGCAGCGCGGCAAGGTCGTCCGCGCGGATCGAGGACAGCGCGCCGCCGTAGCGCCCGATCGGTGTGCGGATCCCGTCACAGATGAATGCGTCCATAAGTTTCTTTCCTGCGTCTGACACCGTGATTCACGGTGGAAATTTGATATTCGGCCCCGGCCGGGGGAGGAGAGGCCGGCCGGGGCCTTGGGGGGCAGCCGGGAGCGGAGCGCGCCGCGTCCCGGTGCGTTCCGCTCAGAGCTTCCCGGTGAGTTCCGGGAGGGCGTCGAAGAGGTCTGCGACGAGGCCGTAGTCGGCGACCTGGAAGATCGGGGCCTCCTCGTCCTTGTTGATCGCGACGATGACCTTGCTGTCCTTCATGCCGGCGAGGTGCTGGATCGCGCCGGAGATGCCGACGGCGATATAGAGCTCGGGCGCGACCACCTTGCCGGTCTGGCCGACCTGGAAATCGTTCGGCGCATAGCCCGAATCCACCGCCGCGCGGGAGGCGCCCACCGCCGCGCCGAGCTTGTCGGCCAGGCTTTCGACGATCGCGAAATTCTCCTCCGACCCGAGCCCGCGCCCGCCCGAGACCACGATCTTCGCCGAGGTCAGCTCCGGCCGGTCGCTCTCGGCCACCTTGTCCTCCACGAAGGCCGACAGGCCGCTGTCGCCCGCGCCCGAGACGCTCTCCACCGGCGCCGGGCCGCCGCTGCCGGCGGCCTCGAAGCTCGAGGTGCGGAAGGTGATAACCTTCTTTTCATCTTTCGAGCGTATCGTCTGGACAGCGTTGCCCGCATAGACCGGGCGCGTGAAGGTTTCGGCATCCACGACGGAGGTGACATCGGTGAGGACCATCACATCGAGCAGCGCGGCCACCCGCGGCAGCACGTTCTTGCCCGTGGTCGTGGCGGGGGCGACGATATGAGCGTAATCGCCCGCCAGCGAGACGATCAGCCCGGCCAGCGGCTCGGCCAGCCCGTGGGCATAGGCGGCATCCTCCGCGAGGAGCACCTTCGCGACGCCCGCGATCCCGGCAGCGGCCTCTCCGGCCGCGGCGGGGCCGCAGACCAGCAGCGTCACCTCCCCGAGGCTCGCGGCGGCGGTGACCGCCTTCGCGGTGGCATCCGGGGCGAGCTCCCCGCCCGCAACTTCGGCAAGACACAGAACGGCCATCAGACGAGCCCTCCTTCCTTGAGTTTCGCGACAAGTTCGTCGACGGAGCCGACCCGGACCCCGGCGGCCCGCGCCGGCGGCTCCGCGGTCGCCACCACCGTCAGGCGGGGGGAGGTGTCGACGCCGTAATCGGCGGCCGTCTTCTCCTCGAGCGGCTTCTTCTTCGCCTTCATGATGTTCGGCAGGGAGGCATAGCGCGGCTCGTTGAGGCGCAGGTCGGTGGTGACGATCGCCGGCAGCGGCACGGAGATGGTCTGCAACCCGCCGTCGACCTCGCGGGTCACCACGGCCTTGCCGTCCCCGACCTTCACCTCGGAGGCGAAGGTCGCCTGGCCCCAGCCCAGCAGCGCGGCCAGCATCTGCCCGGTGGCGTTCATGTCGTTGTCGATCGCCTGCTTGCCGAGGATCACCAGATCGGGGCTCTCCGCCTCCGCCACCTTCGCGAGGATCTTCGCCACGGCGAGCGGTTCGATCTCCACGCCCTGCGCCTCCTCCACGAGGATCGCCCGGTCCGCCCCCATCGCGAGCGCGTTGCGCAGCGTGTCCGTCGCCTTCTTCTCCCCGATCGACACGACCACAACCTCGGTCGCAACACCCGCCTCCTTCAGCCGGATCGCCTCCTCCACCGCGATCTCGTCGAACGGGTTCATCGACATCTTCACATTCGCAAGATCGACACCCGTGCCGTCCGCCTTAACCTTAACCTTCACGTTGTAGTCGATCACCCGTTTGATCGGTACGATTATCTTCATATCCTGAGTCCAGACTTTCCGTTGTCTGCGCCGGAGCGGCCATGCGGCCCGGCCCCGAAAGCGCAGCATTGCAACCGGCGTGCCATCGCGGCCCGCGCCGGTCAGTTTCCGTTGAAATTCGGCTTGCGCTTCTCCTTGAAGGCGGCGACCGCCTCCTTGTGGTCCGAGCTCGTCCGCACCAGCGCGATATGCGAGGCGAGCGCGTCGAGATGGGTGCGCAGGTCCACGTCGAGCGATTGCCGCACGAGCTGCTTGATGAAATGGACCGAGAGCGGCGCGGCCTCCGCGATGCGGCGGGCATAGGCGGCGACCTCCTCGCGGAAGCTCTCGTCGGGATAGACGTGGTTGACGAGCCCGAGCGACAGCGCCTCCTCCGCCCCGACCCAGCGCGCGGTCCAGAACATGTCGAGCGCGACCGACTGGCCGACGATGCGCGGCAGGAACCAGGCCCCGCCGACACCCGGCACGAGGCCCATCTTCGCATAGGTTTCGGCCATCCGCGCGGAGGCGGTGGCGAGCCGCACGTCGCACATCAGCGCGATGTCGAGCCCGCCGCCGACCGCGACGCCGTTGATCGCGGCGATCACCGGCTTCTCGATGGTCTCGACGCAGCGGGCGAGCGACTGGGTGTTGGCGACGATGCCCGCCCGCGCCTCGAGCGGGGTCCGTTCCGCTTTGCCCTTCATCCCGCCCATGTCGCCGCCGGCGGAGAAGGCCGTGTCCGAGCCGGTGAAGACGATCACGCGCACGTCCTCGCGGGTCCTGCACTCCTCGAGCCAGCCGACCCACTGGCGCACCATCTCGTCGGTGAAGGAGTTGCGCTTGTCCGGGCGGTTGATCGTGATGGTCGCCACGCCGTCGGCGACCTCGAACAGAAGATCTTCTGACATTCCGGGATGTTCCTTATTCTTCGGGGCGCATGCGATAGAGGAAGGTGGCGGTCATGCTCTGCACCACCTCGTCGTGCTGGTTGACGAATTCCCGCCGGAAGGAGACGACGCCGCGCCCCGGTTTGGAAGTGGGTTTCTTGCTCAGCACCTTCGACCGCATATGCACCGTGTCACCATGCTTGACGGGTTTCAACATCCGCCATTCGTCGATGCCGAGCACGGCGAGAAGCGTGCCGTCGTTGACGCCGCTGGCATATTGCAGCCCGCCCATCACCGCGTAGACCAGTGGCGCATGGGCGATGGGTTCGCCGAAGGGCGTCGTCCTGCAATATTCGAAATCGGTATGGACCCCGTTGAAGTCGCCCGACAGGCAGGCGAAATTCACGATATCGGTCGAGGTGATGGTGCGCCGCGGCGTCTCGATCACCTGGCCCTCCTCGAAATCGTCGAAATACATGCCTCTGACATTCGTGCTCATCTTCTTTCCTTTCCGGGATTAGCGGGCTTCGGCGGTGAGAATGGCGGTGCAATGGGAGGACATGACGCCGCCTTCCCCGTGCACCAGCGCCGCCGAGGCGCCCTGTGTCTGCCGCTCGCCCGCCTCGCCGCGCAGCTGGCGCACGGCCTCGACGATGGCCATGAGCCCGCCGACCGCGCCGGCATGGGCATGGCTCAGCATGCCGCCATGGGTGTTGACCGGGAGCCGGCCGCCGATCCGCGCCTGGCCTTCGGCGAAACGCGCGCCGCCCTCTCCGCGCGGGGCGAGGCCGAGCTCTTCCATCTCGATGATCGGCACGATGCTGAAACAGTCGTAGAGCATGGCGAGATCCATGTCCTCGGGCCCGAGCCCGGCCATGCCATAGGCGGTGCGCCCGGAGATCTCCGCGCCGAACTCGGTCAGGCTCGGGGCGCTGGTGAGATGTTCGTGGGTATGCGCCTCGCCGATGCCCGCGAGGTAGACCTCCCGCCCCGGCAGGTCCTTCGCCCGCTCGGGCGTGGTGACGACGAAGGCGCCGCCGGCGTCCGAGATCAGGCAGCAGTCGTACATGCAGAGCGGGTCGGAGATCGGCTTGGACGCGATGACCTCGTCGAGCGTCAGCGGGGTTTTCATCTGGGCGTTCGGGTGTTTCAGCGCATTGTCGCGGAAGGTGACGGAGACGGCCGCCATCTCCTCGCGTTTGGTGCCGTATCTCTCCATGTAGGCGGTGGCGACCATCGCGTAGAGCGAGGGGATGCCGATGCCATAGGGCGCCTCGAAATAGGGGTGGCCGACGGCGGAGAGCGCGCTCACCGCGTCGTCGCGCGACATGCCGGTCGCCCGGTTCTCGCCGGCGCAGACCAGCACCACCTCGGCGGCACCCGTGCTCACCGCCTGTGCGGCATGGTGCAGCATCGCCGTCGGGGAGGCGCCGCCGACCACGAGCGAGCCGCCGTATTTCGGGGAGATGCCGAGATATTCGGCCAGCACCGATCCGAGCATGAAATAGGGTTCGGTAAAGGAATAGGCGGTCAGCAGCCCGTCCACGTCGGTATGCTTCAGCCCCGCATCGGCAAGGGCGCGGCGCGCCGCCTGCGCGTTCAGGCCCAGTCCGGTCATGTGGGGCAGGCGCCCGATATCGCTTTCGCCGACACCGACGATGACGGCCTTGTTGCGCAATGTCATAACGATCCTTCACTGTGTTTCGGGGCGCGTGGCCCGGTTTCCCCCGGCGGACACATCGGACGGCCCGCGTCTGTCGGCCGGATCAAAGCAAACGCCGTGCCAGAAGGGGAAACTTGCGCGGGACTTTCCCTTTGGCATGGGGTTTGCTTGGAGCGGGGCGGGATATGGGGCGGTCCGGCGCGGCCGCGCCCGTGTCCTCAGAGAATTCAACCGGGCTTTGGCGCGGCGGGGACGGGATGTGCTATCCTGTCCGGGGTGGTCCGCAGGTCGGACGCCCGCAGCCCGTGCGGAGGCCGAGGTCAACCAGAGAGGACATCTGATGATGGATGAAATGCTTCCCGAGGAGATCCCCGCGATCCGCGACTCGATCCGCCGGTTCATGGCGACCGAGGTCGTCCCCGTGATGGACGAGGTCGAGGCGCGCGGCGAGTTGCCGCGTGACCTGATCCGCAAGGCGGGCGAGGCCGGGTATTACGGCGCGACCTTCCCCGAGGAGGTCGGCGGCAGCGACATGGGCTATCTCGCCGCGGCGGTCATCATCGAGGAAATCGCCCGCGCCGACATCCGTTTCGGCGGCTTCAACCAGAACGGCGGCAACTGCCCGGCCTGCATCTATCTCGGCGGCACGCAGGACCAGATCGACAGATACGTTCCCGACCTCCTCGCCGGCAATATCGTCGGCATGATGGCCCTGACCGAGGCGGGCGGCGGCTCGGACGCGGCGGGCGCGATGAAGACCACGGCGCGCCGCGACGGCGATGTCTACAAGCTCAACGGCTCGAAGATGTGGGCGACGCTCGGCGACGAGGCGGATGTCGGCGTGCTCTTTGCCAAGACCGACCCCGAGGCGGGTGCGCGCGGCGTGTCGGCCTTCATCGTCGAGCCGAAGAAATTCCCCGGCTACACCGCCCAGGCGATCGACGTCGGCCTGTCGAACGCCTTCCGCGTGGCGGCGGTCTATCTCGACGATTTCACCGTGCCGGCGGAGAACCTGCTCGGCAACGAGGGCGAAGGGTTCAAGATCATCATGCGCGCGCTCCAGGGCGGCCGCGCGGTGATCGGGGCAAAGGCGCTCGGCATCGCGATCGGCGCCTATGAGGATGCGGTGCGCTATGCCAACGAGCGGGTGATCAAGGGCAGCCCGATCGGCAAGTTCCAGATGATCCAGGGCCAGATCGCGGAGATGGCCGTCGCCATCGAGGCGAGCCGCGCGCTCGTCTACCAGGCCGCGCAGGCGATGGATCGGGAGCTTCCGACCAACCGCATCGCCTCCATCGCGAAGTTCCACGCCTCCACCACCGCGAAATTCTGTGCCGACACGGCGCAGCAGATCTATGGCGGCTACGGGCTGTCGAGCGAATACCGGATCTCGCGCTACAAGAAATACGCCGATCTCATGTTCACCGGCGAGGGCACGGCGAACGTCCAGAAGATCCTGATCGCGGAGGATGCGCTCGGTTACAAGCAGGCGGACCGCCACCATGGCAAGACCGGCCTGCGCCAGATGGGCCGCGGCGCCGCCTGAGCGGGTCGGCGCCACAAGGGAACACGGGAAAGGCGCTCCCGCCGGGAGGCGCCTTTTTCATGCCCTGTCCGTTTCGAGGACATCCAGGAGAAAAACTGTCACATCTTGTAGACGCGTCGCGCCGTGCCGCTGAACAGCGCCGTCTTTTCCGCCGCGGAGGCGCCGGCGGCGATATGCTTGAACATGTTCCAGAGGCTCCCGTAGGTGCAGCCGGCCTTTTCCACCGGGAAGTTGGAGGCGACCATGCAGCGGTCCGCCCCGAACATCTCGAGACAGGGTTCGGTATAGGGCCGCCAGAGCCGGGCGAGCTCTTCGGAGCGGGGCGGCCGCTCCGCCCTCCCGAAATCGAAGGCGGCGAGCGTCATCAGCAGCCCGCCGAGCTTGACGGAGACGTTCGGGCAACGCGCGAGTTCGGCCATGTCGCGCCTCCAGGCGGCATGGACCTCGTCGCCGCGGCCGCGATAGCTGCCGTGGCCGACCGGACTGCCGGAATGGATGAGCACGATCCGCGCCTCGGGCACCGCACGGGCGAGGGCGGTCACGTCGGGGATCTGCGGCGAGTAGATGCTCGCCTCGAACACCAGGTCGCGCCGGGCCAGCGCGCGCAGCCCCGCGCGGACCTCCTCCGTAAGGTAGAGCCCCGGCGTCTCGGCGCTGACCGCGCCCTTCACCACCGGGTCGGGATCCCATTTCGCCCGCATCCTCACCCCGGCGACACGGCCGTTCCCGGCGGCCTGCTGCGCGTCGAGCAGTTCGGGAAGCGCCTCCCCGAGGGTCAGGTCGGCATGGGCGACGATGCGCCCGGCAATATGCGCGCCGGTGTATCTCCCGCTCGCCGCGATGGCGGCCTGGCCGAGGGCGAATTCCGTCTCTCCGACGCTTCTCAGATGCGCGGGGCCCTCCGCGCGATACATCGAGTTGCATTCCACGAAGACGGTGTCGGTGACGCGATGGCCGCATTCCGCGATGTCGCGCGCGAGGTCCTCCGCGAAATAGCGATAGCCCGTCGGATGGTCCCAGAGATGGGTATGCGCATCGACGATCGGCAGATCCGGCTCGAGCGGCTCCTCGGGCTCCGCGCGCGCCAGCCAGTCCGGCCGGGGCGCCTGGGTGCGGCTGAAATCGGTCTCCGTCCGGTCCGCGTTCATCCTCTGTCTCCTGTGTCCGTGCCTGTGCGCTCCGCCCGCCACGGCGCAAATCCCGTACCACCCGCGGGCCCCGCCCGCGGGGGCGGCCTTTGCCGCCGTCGGAGCCGGTGCCGCGGAGTTTGGCACGGGGATTGCGGAGGCTCCACCCAACAACGAGGAGGCAACGGCACAATGACCCAGACCAGGAATGAGCCCGCGGACACCACGGCACGGCTGCCGTTCGAGAGCTTGCCGGTGCATCCGGCCGGCCAGTCTTTCGACATGCTCGCGGGGGTGACGGTGCTCGATCTCACCACCTCGGTGGCCGGTCCCTACGCGACGATGCTCCTGTCCGACTTCGGCGCCGACGTCATCAAGATCGAACGCCCCGCGGGGGATGACGCGCGCAGCTGGGGACCGCCCTTCCACGACGAGCAGGCGCTGTGGTTCACCGCCGTCAACCGCAACAAGCGCAGCGTCGTCGTCGACGCCCAGACCGAGCAGGGGCGCGAGGATCTTCTCGCACTCGTGCGGGGGGCGGACGTGATCGTGACGAACCAGCCGCCCGCGGTGCAGCGCAAGCTCGGCCTCGATTACGACACGCTGCGCAAGGAGCGCGCGGATCTCATCTTCGTCTCGATCACCGGCTTCGGGCTCGATGGCGAGCGGGCCGACCTGACCTGCTACGACCTCATCGCGGAGGGATATTCCGGGATCATGGACATCACCGGCGCGGCGGGGGGCGAGCCGCAGAAGATCGGGGCGCCCGCCGCCGACATGCTCGCCGGGCAGGATGCCGCGATGGCGACCATCGCCGCGCTGCTCGGGCGGCACCGGACCGGCGAGGGGCATCTCATCGACGTGAGCCTCGTCGAGAGCATGACCCGCTTCCTGACCTGCCGCATCTCGCCCTATCTCGGCTCCGGCGACGTGCCGACCCGCTCGGGCGGGCGCGACAGCGTGATCGCGATCTACCAGCCCTTCGACACCGCCGACCTGCCGATGACCCTCGGCCTCGGCTCGGACGCGATCTGGAAGCGGTTCTGGGACGCGGTGGGCGATCCCGACTATGGCGCGCGGCCCGAGTTCCGCACCAATGCCGACCGGCGCCGCGACCGCCCGGCGATCGTCGCGCGCATCCAGGAGATCCTGCGCAGCCGCACCCGCGACGACTGGCTGCGGCTCTTCGCCGGCGCGCGCGTGCCCGCCGGGCCGATCAACCGCGTGGACGAGGTCGTCTCCGACCGCCACCTTCAGGAGCGCGGCCTGTTCTACGGGCTCGAGGACGAAACCGGGCGCGTGGCGCCGCAGATCGGGCTCGGCATCCGCATCGACGGGCAGGCCAGCTACGGCCGCCGCCTGCCGCCGCCTCTGGGCGCGGATACGGAGGCCGTGCTGGGCGCGCTGCGCACCGCCCATGATGCGGACTGAATGATCACGCGTTTAAGGAGGGAATTCGGGATGGGTTTTGAAGAGATCGAGTATTTCGAGGAGGGCCCTGTGGGGGTGATCACGCTGAACCGTCCGGACCACGGGAACATGTTCACGGCGCGGATGTGTCACGAGATCCGGGACTGTATCGAGGGGATCCGTCGGGAGACGCGGACGCGTGTGGTGGTTCTGACGGGGGCGGGGGAGCGGTTCTTCTGCATCGGGGGCCAGAAGGACGGGATGGAGCAGACGACGCTGTATGCGGGGACGCTGCCGGTTCTGGAGATGTACGAGGCGATCGACAAGCTCCAGAAGCCGGTGATCGCCTCGGTGAACGGGTTCGCGGTGGGGGGCGGCAACGTGTTGCAGGTGGTCTGCGACGTGACGATCGCGAAGGAGAGCGCGGTGTTCCGGCAGGTGGGTCCGATGATGGGGTCGTTCGATGCGGGCTACGGGACGTGGTATCTGGAGGATCTCGTGGGCAAGAAGCGGGCCAAGGAGATCTGGTATTGCAACCGCAAGATGACGGCGGCGGAGGCGCTGGAGATCGGGATGATCAACCGGGTGGTTCCGGACGACCAGCTTGCGGAGAAGACGCGGGAGTTCGCGCTGGAGATCGCGGACCGGGGGTCCTTTGCGCTGGCGGCGATCAAGGGGGCGTTCAACGCGCGCCACGGCGGTGTGGGGGGCCTGTCGCGGGTGACGCACGACCTTCTTCTGACGCAATACCTGCGCTCTGCGGAGCACGGGGAGCTCAGCGAGAGCTTCAGCGGGCGGCGGCGTCCGGACCCGTCGAAATTCGGCCAGTGAGCAGGGGAGGCAGAGGATGAAACCGTTCCTGACACTTCACGATCCGGGCACGGCGCGGGGCTATTACGAGGCCGGGCTGTGGCGGGGGGAGACCTTCTACGGGCTTCTGGCGCGGCATGCGCAGGCGCGGCCGGAGGCGATGGCGCTGCGCGACGGGCGGGTGTTCCTGGACTGGCAGGGACTGAAGGCGCGGGTCGACGCGATGGCCGACAACCTTGTGGAGGAGGGCCTGGTGGCGGGGGACCGTCTGTCGGTGTGGATGTCGAACCGTGTGGAGGTGGTGATCACCTTCCTGGCCTGCGCGCGGGAGGGGATCGCCTGCAACCCGTCGCTGCACCGCAGCTACACCTGCGCCGAGATCGTGGAGCTTCTGAACGAGCTGGGGGCGCGGGCGCTGGTGACGGAGCCGGGCTGGGGCGCGGACCGGGCGGAGCGGGACTTCGAGGCGATGCTGTCGGAGGTGCCGAGCCTGGGGAAGGTCTATACGCCGGAGCGGTTTCCGGGCCATATCACGCAGGTGAACCGGGTGGCGCATGGCAACCCGGACAGCGTGGTCTACCTGGCCTTCACCTCGGGGACGACGGGGCGGCCGAAATGCGTGATGCATTCGAGCAACACGCTTCTGGCGAATGCGCGGGACCTGGCGCGGGACTGGGCGCTGTCGGATCAGTCGGTGATCCTGACGCTGAGCCCGTTCTCGCATCACATCGCCTGGGTGGCGCTGGGGCAATGGCTGGTGTGCGGCGGGACGCTGGTGATGGACGACCCGCCGGAGGGGATGAGCCGGCTGGACTGGATCACGGAGACGGGGGCGACCTATGTTCTGGGGGTGCCGACGCATGCGATGGACATCCTGGCCGAGCAGAAGCGGCGGGGTCTGGAGCGTCTGGGGCAGGTGCAGACCTTCTACATGGCGGGGGCGCCGATCCCCGAGGTGGTGGCGAAGGCCTTCGTAGACCAGGGGATCGCGCCGCAGAACATCTACGGGATGACGGAATGCTCGTCGCATCAATACACCCATCCGGGGGATCCGCCGGAGGTGTGGATCCGGACCTGCGGGCGGGGCGGTCCGGCCTATGAGGTGCGGATCTGGGACCCGGAGGATCCGGACCGGGAGCTTGCGCCCGGCCAGTCGGGGGAGATCGGCGGGCGCGGCGCGGCGATGATGCTGGGATATTTTGCCAACCAGGCGGCGACGGAGCGGACGATGAACCGGCACGGCTACCTGCTGTCGGGCGACCTGGGCTCGTTCGACGGGCAGGGCAACCTGCGGATCGAGGGGCGGATCAAGGACCTGATCATCCGGGGCGGTCACAACATCTTCCCGTCGCGGATCGAGGCGCTGGCGCTGAGCCATCCGCGGGTGGAGAAGGCGGCGGCGTTCGGGGTTCCGGACGCGCGCCTGGGGGAGAAGGTGTGCCTTGCGGTGATCGGCGATGTGGGCGCGGCGGAGATGCTGGCGCATCTGGCGCGGGAGGGGCTGTCGAAATTCGACATGCCGGAATGGTTCGCGGCGGTGGAGGACCTGCCGCTGACGGCGAGCGGGAAGATCCTCAAGCGCGAGCTGGCGCAGATGGTGGCGCGGGGCGCGCTGTCGCCGGAGCCGGTGCGCTACGGGGCGCGGAAACAGGGGGTGTGAACGGATGGCAGTAGACCTCGAGCGGGAGGGCGGGCTTGCCGTGCTGCGGCTGAACCGTCCGGAGGCGCTGAACGCGCTGTCCTTCGCGGTGCTGGACGAGATCGGCGCGGCGCTGGACGCGGTGGCGGCGATGGCGGGGGTGCGGGCGCTGCTGGTGACCGGGGCGGGGGAGAAGGCGTTCTGCGCCGGCGCCGACATCAAGGAGCTGCGCCACCGGTCGCTGGCCGAGCAGAAGCACGGGGCGGAGCTGGGGCAGGCGGTCTTCGCGAAGCTGGACCGGCTGCCGGTGGCCTCCGTGGCGCTGGTGAACGGCTATGCCTTCGGCGGCGGGGCGGAGCTGGCGATGGCCTGCACCTTCCGGCTGGCCGCGCCGCAGGCGGCGTTCGGCCTGCCGGAGATCAAGCTGGGGCTGATCCCCGGCTATGGCGGCACGCAGCGGCTGCCGCGGCTGGTGGGGGAGGCGCGGGCGCTGGAGCTGATCCTGACCGGGCGCACCGTGCCGGCGGCGGAGGCCGAGCGGATCGGGCTGGTGAACGCGGTGGCGGAGGGCGACCTGCTGGAGGCGGGGCGGGCGTTCGCCGGGCGGTTCACGCGCTACAGCCTGCCGGTGCTGGAGCTGGCGCGGCGGGCGGTGCAGCGGGCCGGGGACACGGCGCTTCAGGCGGGGCTGGAGACCGAGGCGGATCTCTCGACGCTGGCCTATCGCACGGCGGATGCGGAGGAGGGCATGGCCGCCTTCGAGGAGAAACGCAAACCGGAGTTCAGGGATGGCTGAGGGACAGATCGTGGTCACGGGGGCGTCGAAGGGGATCGGGGCGGCGATTGCCGCGGAGCTCGAGGGGCGGGGCCATCCGGTGGTCTGCCTGTCGCGCTCGGGCCGGGGGCCGGCGGGGCGGCAGATCGCCTGCGACATGACCGAGGAGGCGGCGGTCGCCGCGGCCTTTGCGGCGATCGCGGCGGAGGGCCCGGTGGCGGGTCTGGTGAACAATGCGGGGGTGCATATCGGCGGGCCGATCGCGGCGCTGAGCGTGGAGAGCTTCGAGGAGACGATGGCGCTGAACGCGACGGCGGTGATGGTGGCGGCGCGGGAGGCCTATCCGCACCTGCGCGCGGGAGGCGGCGGCACGATCGTCAACATCGGCTCGTTCTTCGACAAGCTGGGCGTGCCCGACAACCTGGCCTATTGCGCCTCCAAGGCGGCGGTGGCGGCGATGACGCGCTGCATGGCGGTGGAATGGGCGCGCGACGGGATCCGGGCGCTGACGGTGGCGCCGGGCTATATCGAGACCGACCTGAACCGCGACTACCTCGCGCGCGAGAAGGTGCGCGCCTGGATGCGCAGCCGGATCCCGACGGGGGCGCCGGGCCGGCCCGAGGACGTGGCGCGGCTGGTCGCGGCGCTGTTCGGGGAGGACATCGGCTTTCTGACCGGGGAGACGATCTACATCGACGGGGCACAGGGGATGAACCACTGATGAACATGCATGAGCGGATGCTGCAAGGCCGCGGCTGGAACGACGAGGAGCGCGCGATCCTCGAGCAGGTGCAGCGCATGAGCGACGAGGTGATCGCGCCGAATGCGGAGCGGGTGGACGCGACCGGCGAATTCCCCTGGGAGAATGTCGAGGCGATCAACGCGCTCGGGCTGAACGCGGTCTTCGTGCCGGAGGAATATGGCGGCATGCCGATGTCCTACCGGCTCTACCTGGAGATCGTGGCGATCCTCTCGGAGGCCTGCGCCTCGACCGGGATCATCTATGCCACGAATTACCACGGGATGAAGCCGCTGATCGAATACGGCAGCGCCGAGCAGAAGGCGCGCCTGCTGCCGGCCATCGCCGAGGGCGGGCTGGGCGCGCTGGCGATCACCGAGCCCACCGCCGGCTCGGACGCGACCGGGATGAAGACCTCCTTCACGCCGGAGGGCGAGGAGATCGTGGTGAAGGGCAGCAAGATCTTCATCACCAATGGCGACGTGGCCGACCGGATCCTGCTGTTCGGCAAATGGGCCGGGATCGCGGAGCCGAAGAAGGCGATCTCCGTGCTGGTCCTCGAGAAGGGGGCCGAGGGGTTCAGCGTGATCTCGAAAGAGAAGAAGATGGGCCACCACGGCTCCTCGACCTGCGCGCTGTCCTTCGACACCGTCCGCGTGCCGCGCGCCAACCTGGTCGGGGAGCCGGGCGAGGGGCTGAAGATCCTGCTGGGCTCGCTCAACCGCTCGCGGCCCTCGGTGGCGGCGCATGCGCTCGGCATCGCGCGGGCGGCGTTCCGCGACATGGTCGCCTATGGCAGCGACCGGGTCCAGGGCGGCAGGCGGGTGCTCGACTTCCAGGGCAACCAGTTCATGCTGGCGGACCTGGCCAGCGAGCTCGTGCTGGTGGAGAGCTGGCTCGACCATGTCGCCGGCCTGGTCGACGGCGGGGCGGAGGAGTTCGGCATGGAGGCCTCGGTGGCGAAGATGCGCGCCTCGGACCTGGCGATGCGGATGGCCACGGAATGCGTGCAGGTCCACGGCGGCTACGGCTATTGCCGGGACTACCGGGCGGAGCGGCTGATGCGCGACGCGAAGATCACCCAGATCTGGGAGGGGACCAACCAGGTCCACCGCCAGCTCATCGGACGGAGTTTTATCAGGAAATGACCGATATCAGGAAAGTCGCCATCTGCGGTGCGGGTGGCACCATGGGCGCGGGCATCGCCATCGTCGCGGCCCGCGGCGGGTTCGAGACCGTCTGCTTCGACATGTCCGCCGAGGCGCTGGCGCGCCAGCGCAGGGCGGCCGGGACGTTCTTCGGCACCTCGGTCGAGAAGGGCCGGATGAGCGCCGGGGACAGGGAGGCCACGCTCGCCCGGATGAGCGACACGACCGATCTGGCCGATCTGGCGGAGTGCGACCTGGTGATCGAGGCGATCTTCGAGGATCTCGACATCAAGAAGGATCTGTTCGGCAAGCTGGACCGGATCTGCAAGGAGGGCACGATCTTCGCCTCCAACACCTCGACCCTGTCGATCACCGAGATCGCCGCCGGCTCGGGCCGGGCCGACCGCGTCGTGGGGATGCACTTCTGCCTGCCGGCGCAGGTGATGAAGCTGATCGAGATGTCGCGCGGCCTCAACACCTCGGACGAGACCTTCAGGGCCGCCTGGGCCTGGACGGAGGCCTGCGGGCAGAGCCCGGTGGAGACCCAGGACAAGCCCGGCTTCATCCTCAACGCGCTGCTGGTGCCGTTCAACAACGACGTGATCCGCGCGATCGAGGCCGGGCTCGCCTCCGCCGAGGAGATCGACCTCGCGATCCGCTCCGCGCTCGGCTACAGGATGGGGCCCTGCACGCTGCTCGACCTGATCGGGCTCGACACCCAGCTGCGGCTCGGCGAGGCCTTCTACCCGATCACGCTCGACCCGCGCGCCGCGGTGCCGCCGCTCTGCCGCCGGATGGTCGCCGCCGGGCGGCTCGGCACCAAGTCGGGCGGCGGGCTGCTCACCGGCCGCCTGCCCGAAAAGGCCGTCGAGGCCCCCGCCTACAGCCTGCGCTCCGCCGGCGAAAGCCGCTCCTTCCCCGCCGGCGATCCCTTCCTCGCCGGCGCCCGCGACGGCGACGCGGCGGAGGTCACGATCCACCTCGGCAGCGGCTTCGCCCCCGACCCCGCGAAGACCGCCGTGCTCGTCGAGCTCGACACCGAATGCCTCGGCCTGCACACCGGCGAGGACATGGGCCGCGAGGGCTCCAACGCCGTCGGCTTCGCCCGCTACCGCAACGGCGACGACCCGCCCTCCAACCTCATCGAACTGGTGCGACAGCCCGCCACCGACCCCGCCGCCCTCGCCGCCGCCCGCGCCGTGTTCGACTGCGCAGGCTTCGACGTCGTCACCTGCGCCGACCGCCCCGGCCGCATCGTCGACCGCCTCGTGCGCCCCAAATACAACGACGCCCTGCGCTTCCTCGACGACGGCCTCGCCGCCGCCGAAGAAATCGACAGGACCTGCCGCATGGGCCTCGGATACCCCGACGGCCCCATCGAACGCGTCACACGCGGCGGCCTCGCGCGCCATTGCGAAATCTCCAACAACATCTTCAAAATCACAGGACAAACCGCTTTCGCTCCACAAAGAGCACCAACAATACAAAAAATAAGGGCGAAAAGCGAATGAAGGGGGCGCTCGACGGCATTCGCGTGCTCGACTTCTCGACGCTCCTGCCGGGGCCGATGGCGAGCCTGTTCCTGCGCGAGGCGGGGGCGGAGGTGATCAAGGTGGAAAACCCGGCCCGCGGCGACGAGATGCGCAGCTACAGCCCGAAATGGGGCGAGGACAGCGGCAATTTCCATCTGCTCAACGCAGGCAAGAAAAGCCTCGCCGTCGACCTGAAATCGCCGGAGGGGCGGGCGCGGCTCGCGCCGCTGATCGCGGAGGCGGATATCCTCATCGAACAGTTCCGCCCCGGCGTGATGGCGCGGCTCGGCCTGTCCTACGACGAGGTGCGGGCGCAGAAGCCCGACATCATCTATTGTTCGATCACCGGCTATGGCCAGACCGGGCCGCGGGCGCAGCGTGCCGGGCACGATCTCAATTACCAGGGCGATGCGGGGCTGCTGGCGCTGAGCCACGGGCCGGAGGGGGCGCCGGTCCTGCCGCCGGCGCTGATCGCGGATATCGCGGGCGGGACCTATCCCGCGCTCGTCAACATCCTACTCGCGCTGCGCCAGCGGGACCGGACGGGGGACGGGGCCTGGCTCGACATCGCGATGGCGGAGAACCTGTTTCCCTTCACCTACTGGGCGCAGGCCGATGGGCGGTTCGGCGGCAACTGGCCCGGCAACGGCGACGCGCTCGTGACCGGCGGTTCGCCGCGCTATGCGCTCTATCCCATGGCGGACGGGCGGATCCTTGCGGCCGCGCCGATCGAGGACAAGTTCTGGGTGCGGTTCTGCGAGGCTATCGGGCTCGACCCCGCGCTGCGCGAGGATGCCGCCGATCCGGCGGCGACCCGTGCCGCCGTGGCGCGTCGCATCGCGGCCGAACCTTCCGCCCACTGGAGCACGATCTTCGGGGAGGCGGATTGCTGCTGCACCGTCCTTCAGACGCTCGAGGAGGCGATGCGAGATCCCCATTTCACCGCGCGTGGCCTGTTCGCGGGCGAGATCGAGAACGGTGCGGGCACGCGCAGCCCGGCGCTTCCGATCCCGGTCTGTGCACCGCTGCGGGCGGAGCCCGGCCCGCGCCATGCGCCGCGCCTGGGAGAGGGCTCCTCCGAAGGCTGACGGCGTGTTCCCTCAGGCGGAGGGTTCGCGCAGGGTTTCGAGTTTCTTGTAGAGATAGGAGCGGGACACGCCGAGATGTTCGGCGGCCTTCTTCTTGTTGCCCTTGAAGCGGATGATCGCGTCGTGGATCAGCTTGGCCTCGAGCGCGTCGAGGCTGTCCTTGAGCGAGCCGGTCCTCGCCTGCGGTGCCGCGAGCTCGGCGGCCGGGGCGGCGGCGGGTTTCACGCCCGGTGTCTGCGACTGGAAATCCGCGACGCTCAGCCGGCCGCGCTCGCAGAAGACGAAGGCGCGTTCCATGACGTGACGCAGCTGGCGGACGTTGCCCGGCCAGTCCTGCTCCATGAGGAAGGAATGCACGTCCGGGTCGATCTCCGGGATCACGCGGTTGTATTGCTTCGCCAGATCTTCGGCGAAATGGTTGATCAGCAGGGGGATGTCCTCCAGCCGCTCCCCGAGGCTCGGCAGGGCGATCACGACCGGGCTGATCCGGTAGAACAGGTCGAGGCGGAAGCGCCCCTCCTGCACGAAGGTCTCCAGATCCCGGTTCGTCGCGCTGCACAGCCGGAAATCGACGTGCTTGGGGGTGCTGCCGCCGACCCGTTCCACCATCCGGTCCTGCAACACGCGCAAAAGCTTCGACTGGGTGTCGAGCGCCATGTCCCCGATCTCGTCGAGGAAGATCGTGCCCTTGTCGGCCTGTTCGAACTTGCCGGGCCGGCCCTTGCGGTCGGCGCCGGTGAAGGAGCCGGCCTCGTAGCCGAAGAGCTCGCTTTCCACGAGCGAGTCGGGCAGGGCGGCGGCGTTGACCGTCACCAGCCGTCCGCTCTGGCGGGCGCTCAGCATGTGCAGCGCCTGCGCCACGAGCTCCTTGCCCGTGCCGCTTTCGCCCTGGATGAGCACGGGGATGTCGAGCGGCGCGATCTTGCGGATCTGTTCGCGCACGGACTGCATGGCGAGGCTCTGGCCGATGATCATGTCGAGGAATTCCTCGCCGCGGATCTTCTGGCGCGACTGGTTCTTGTAGGCGGCGATCTCGCTTTCGAGGTCGCGGATGCGCTTCGACATCGCGTCGAGCTGTTGCGGGCCCTTGAACATCACGCGGCCGATGGCGCCGACGACCTTGCCGTTGTGGCGGATCGGGTGGCGGGAAACGACGCGCTCGTTGCCCTGCATGTGCTGGATCTGGCCGACCTCGGCAATGCCGGTGCGCACGACCTGGTGCAGGCGCGTATTCTCGATCACGTCGCGCACCTTCTTGCCGATGCCCTCGCCGTTCTGGAGGCCGAAGAATTTCTCGTGCACGGGGGAGATGAATGCGACCTTCTGTTTCGCGTCCACCACCGCCATCGCGTCGTAGGGATCCGACAGGATGTGGTTGAAGATGTCATAGGCGAAGGGCACGTTCAGCACGAAGCTGAGCACCACCTCGCTCGGGCTGTCCGACAGGATGGTCAGGTAGCCGCCGGCGATCTCCGTCGTGAGTGCGATGAGGTCCCGGTCGGTCAGCAGGACAGGACGCATCCGCGTCTCCACCGCCTCCCGGAACCAGCCGGCATCCGAGAGCATTTCGCGGATCCGCGGATCCGTGGCCACGCCGAAGCTGGTGACAAGGGCGCCCTGGCTGTCGTTGAGAGCGACACCCTGGATACTGATCGTCTCTTCTGTCGTCATGGATGAAGGTCCTCCCTCCTGTCAGCGTAGAAACAGGGCAGCCCGCATGCAAGCCGGGAATCGTCTTCGTTGACCACACAGGACGCGATATTTTGTTCACATCGTGGTCATATGTCGTCTGCTCGGGGGACAGACGCCCCGTTTCGGTGCCCGCCCCGTGGCACAGGGATTGCGCCGCCCCCGGTCGACGAGACAATCAGGACAGGGCGGACCATGGCTGCAACATTTGAAGACATCCTCTACGAGATCGACGGGCATGTGGCGACGATCACGATCAACCGGCCGGAAAAGCTGAACTCCTGCACGCCGCAGACGATGCGGGAGATCGAGACGGCGCTCGACATGGCGGGGAAGGATCCCGTGGTCGGGGTGGTGGTGTTCACCGGCGCGGGCGAGAAATCCTTTTGCGCGGGGGCGGACGTGTCGAAACAGCGCGAGGGCAAGATGGGGCACACGGGCCCGCGGGAATTCGCGCCGCCCTACCTGACCTTCAGCCAGTGCCCGAAGCCGATCATCGCGCGGGTCAACGGCTATGCCATCGGCGGGGGCAACCATTTCGCCTATTTCTGCGATTTCACCATCGCCGCGGATCACGCGATCTTCGGCCAGAGCGAGCCGCGCGTCGCCTATCCGACCTCCGGGCCGGTGGTCAATTACCTGGTCCGCGTGGTCGGGCAGAAGCGCGCGCGGGAGATGTGGATGCTCGGGCGGAAATATTCGGCGCAGCAGATGCTCGACTGGGGCCTCGTGAACGCGGTCGTGCCGATGGCTGATCTCGATGCGGAGGTGAAGAAATGGTGCGACGAACTCCTTGCCGTCGCGCCCACCTGCCTCAAGGTCTACAAGGCCACCTTCGTCCAGGAATTCCAGGACCTTCTCGGCCAGGGCGACAGCCTGCGCCGCTGGATGGTGCCGGACGATTACCGGGAGACGGAACAGAAGGAGGGCACCACCGCCTTCCTCGAAAAGCGCAAGCCGGACTTCTCCCGCTTCCGCGCCGCCCCCGACCGGGAGGAGTGATCCCGCAGGTGTGAGGACGGAGGGCGGCGGGGTTCCGTCCCGCCGCCGTTTGTCACGCCGCGCCCGGTTTCACGCGGCGTCCTGTCCGCGCGCCGCGTCGCGCAGGGCGGTCCAGATCCGCGAGGGCGTCATCGGCATGTCGGGCAGTTTCGCCCCGCGCTGCGCCAGCGCGTTGTCGATCGCATTGGCGAGCGCGGGCATCGAGCCGACCGTGCCGCTTTCCCCCGCGCCCTTGACCCCGGTCGGGTTGGTCGCGGTCGGCACGGGATGGCTCCCGGCCTCGATCGAGCAATAGTCGGAAATCCGCGGCATCGCGTAATCCATGAAGGAGCCGGTCAGGATCTGGCCGTCCTCGTCATAGACCATGTCCTCCATCAGGATCTGGCCCGCGCCCTGCAACACGCCGCCGTGGAGCTGGCCCTTCACGATCATCGGGTTGATCTCGAACCCGACATCGTCGACGAGCACATGGGAAATCACCTCCACCGCGCCGGTCTCCGGGTCGATCTCCACCTCGCAGACATGGCAGCCGTTCGGAAAGCTCGGTCCCGAAAGCTCGCTGCGGCCGAAGACGTGAAAGCCGGCCTCCGTCCCCGCCGGCAGCATGTCGGGGGAGAAGGCGGCGCGCACCACCTCCTGGAAGGTGACATGCTGTTCGGCGCCCGAGACGGTATAGACACCCTCCGCGAAGGAAAGATCCTCGGGACCGACCTGCAACAGGTTCGCGGCGATCCCGCGGCCCTTTTCCACCGCCTTGGCGATGGCGTCCTCCACCGCGGCGGAGGCGAAGGCGGCGGTGCGCGAGCCGCCGGTGCCGACCCCGTCCGCGATCACGCGCGTGTCGCTTTCGACCACGGAGATCTCGGCGCCGTCATAGCCGAGCCGCTGCGAGACATATTGCGCGAACAGGGTCGAATGCCCCTGTCCGTGGTTCGTGGTGCCAGCGAGCACCCGCACCGTGCCGTCCTCGGCAAACTTGAGCTCCGTCGTCTCGTACCCCGCCGAACCGGCCGTCTCGATGCACATCGCGACGCCGATGCCGCGCAGCCTGCCCCGCGCCTCCGCCTCGGCCCGGCGGGCGGCAAAGCCCGCGTAACCGGCGGCGGCGATGGCCTTGTCGAGCACGGCCTCGAACTCGCCGCAATCGTAGGTGAAGGTCAGGGCGGTCCGGTAGGGCAGGGCCTCCGCCGGGATCAGGTTGCGGCGGCGGATCTCCACCGGGTCCATGTGCAGGTCTCGCGCGGCCTGATCGACCATCCGCTCTATGACATAGGCCGCCTCGGGTCGTCCCGCGCCGCGATAGGGCGCGACCGGCCCGGTGTGGGTCCAGACGCCGACCGCCTCCACATGCATCGCCGGGATCGTGTAGGGCCCGGCCATGGAGCCGAGGTTGAGGATCGCGGGGGCGAGGCCGAAGAAGCCCGCGAACGCCCCGATGTTGGAGGTGGCCTCCGCCCTGAAGCCGAGGAACCGGCCGTCGTCGTCATAGGCGAGCGTCGCCTCGATGATGACGTCGCGGGCGTGGTCGTCGCCGGTCAGCATCTCCGTCCGGGTGGCGGTCCACTTGACCGGCCGCCCGAGCCGCTTCGACGCCCAGCCCACGAGCGGCATTTCCATGTTCATCGAACCCTTGAGCCCGAAGGAGCCGCCGACATCGCCCGGCACCACGTCGACCTGATCGGGCGTCACGCGGAACACCTCCCGCGCGAGCATGTCGCGGAAGGAGAAGGAACGCTGCACCCCGCCGTAGATCGTGTAATGGTCCCGGCCGGCGTCGTAATCGCCGGTGCAGGAGCGCGGCTCCATCGGGTTGGCGTGGATGCGGTTGATCACCAGCCGGTCGGTCACGACACGCGGCGCGGCGGAGAGCGCCTTCGCCGTCGCATCGGCATCGCCCGCGCGATAGACGAAGACCTCGTTGCGCGGGAAGTCCTCCCAGACCAGCGGCGCCTCCGCGTCGCGGGCGGTGGCCGTGGCGGTCGCGGCAGGCAGCGGGTCGAGGTCGAGCTCCACCATCTCCGCGGCGAGCGCGGCGGCGGCGGCGGTTTCGGCCACCACCATCGCGACCGGCTCGCCGACATAGCGCACGCGGTCGGTCGGAAGCGGCCGGCGCCCCGGATTGACAAAGGGCACGCCGTCCGGCCGGAGCAGCGGCGTCTTCATCACGATACCCGGATTCGCGACCTCGCCCAGACCGTCCGCCACCCAGTCCGCGCCGGTCAGCACGGCAAGCACGCCGGGCATGTCGAGCGCCGCCTCGCCGTCGATGCCGTTGATCGCGGCATGGGCATAGGGGGACCGGACGATCGCCGCATGGGCCTGTCCGGGCAGGTTGACGTCGTCGGAATACCGGCCGTGCCCGGTCAGAAGGCGGTCGTCCTCGTGACGGGGATTGGCTTCTCCTGGACTGAACTTCATCTTCGTTCCTTCCTCGCTGTTTCGGCACCCTTCGGACGGCACGCCCGTATCGGAGCAGGAATCGGCTCCGAAACCAAGGGGTTTGGCCGGGTGCCGCGCAATATTTGTGCCACGGCCGGCGCGCGCCGGGGGGGAGGGGGCGGGCCTATCACGGCCCGGCCGGCGCCTCCCCGAGGTCGAGCAGGATGCCCTCCATCCCCGGCACCGGGCAGGGATAGATCTCCGTCACCCGCGGATCGTGCCCCGGAACGAGGCGGTCGTCGCTTCCGGCGAGCCGCCGGCAGGTCCGCAGCCCGCGCAGCATCCGGCGCATGTCGTGGAAGACGAAGAAGGGGCGCTCGCCCTCCATCTCCTCGAAGAGATGCACCGCGTCGCTCGCGAGCAGGACCGGACCGCGCCGCGTCTCGATCCGAAGCGCCATCTGTCCGGGCGCATGGCCGCCGATCAGGATATGGTCGAGACCCTCCGCGAAGGCGCCGTCCTCGGCGATGATCCGCAGGCGGCCGGCGTGGAGCAGGCGCACCAGCGCGCAGACGTCCTCGCCGTGATAGCTGTGGCGGAAGAAGTCGAAGCTCATTTCCTCCCCGGTCAGCGCGCGCATCTCCTCGGCATGGATCCAGAAGGTCGCGTTCGGGAACTGGTCGAGATTGCCGACATGGTCGGGATGGGCATGGGTCAGGATCACGTCCCGCACCGCGCCCGCGTCGATCCCGGCGCGCGCCAGCAGCGTCGCGGGATCCCCCGCCCACGCGCGCCCGAGCCTGCGGCACGCCTCTTCCGAGAAGCCGGTGTCGATCACGACGACACGCTCCCCCTGCACCGCGTACCAGAAGAAATAGTCGAAGCCCGTCGTGCTCTCCGCCTCGCGGCCGTCGACATAGGTGAGATGCGCCGGGCGGCGCTCCGGCTGGCGGGCATAGCAGACGGCGAAAAGCTCCCAGGCAGGGGGTGTCATGGCGGGTCTCCCTTCGGAATGTGGCGGTCGGTGTCAGGTGCGCGGATAGTCCTCGAGCAGCATGTCGGAGGCCTTCTCCGCGATCATCGTGGTCGAGGCGTTGGTGTTGCCCGAGGGCGTGGTCGGCATCACCGAGGCGTCGATGACCCGCAGCCCCTCGATGCCGCGCAGGCGCAGGCGCGGATCGACCACGGCCTTCGGATCGTCGGCGGCCCCCATCGTGCAGGTCCCGACGAGGTGATAGGCGGTGGAGCCGTATTGCCGGACGTAGTCGAGCCATTCGTCCTCCGTCGCGGGCGGCGTCTTCGGCAGTTCCATCACCTCGACATAGTCGCGCATCGCCGCGCCCGTCAGGATCCGGTGGCAGCGCCGGATCGCAGCGATGGTGATCGCCCGGTCGCTCTCCTCGCCCAGGTGGTTGGGCTGGACCAGCGGCGCGTCGCGCCAGTCCGCCGAGCGCAGGCGGACATGGCCGCGGCTCTCCGGGCGCAGCCGCCAGCCGCCCGAGGTCACGCCGGGGAAATCGTCGAGCTTGCGCGTCAGACCGGCCTTGAGGCTCGCCGGGGTGAAGGTCACGCAGTAATCGTTGTCGGCGGTGCCCGGCTGCATCTTGCAGAAACCGTAGACCGACATCGAGCTCATGCCGAGGATGGAGGGCAGGTCGAGCAGCCATTTCGCCACCTCCCCCACGAGGTTCAGCCCGCGCGAGAGCTGGTTCACGGTCTTGTAGCGCGGCTTCACCCGCGCCACGACGCGGCAGGCATAGTGATCGGAGAAATTCTCCCCCACCGGCAGGTCGCGCAGCACCGGGATGCCGTGCTCCTTCAGCAGCGCCGCCGGACCGATGCCGGAAAGCTGGAGCAGTTTCGCAGTGTTGGCCGTGCCTGCGCTGACGATGGTGCAGCGCCGGGCGGTGACCGTCTCGGCCCGGTCGCTGCCCTCGCGGGAGAATTCCACACCCGTGGCACGACCGTCCTCGACAAGGACACGGCGCACCTGCGCGCCGGTGATGACGCGCACGCCGAGTTCCCGGCGCGCCGGGTGCAGATAGGCGCGGGCCGAGCTCGACCGCTGGCCGCGATGGATCGTGGCCTGGGCGTAGCCCACGCCCTCCTGGACGCGGCCGTTGTAATCCGGATTGGCGGGGATGCCGTCGGCCTGCGCCGCGGCGATGAACGCCTCGCACAGCGGATCGCGGCGCGGCTGGCGGCTCGTTTGCACCCGCCCCTCCCGGCCGCGATAGGCCGGGTCGGCATCACCGTCGCGGAAACGTTCGTACTTGCGGAAATAGGGCAGGACGCTGTGGTAGTCCCAGCCTTCGGCGCCGCGGCTGGCCCAGAGGTTGAAATCGCCCGCCTGTCCGCGGCTGTAGACCATGCCGTTGAGCGAGCTGCCGCCGCCGATCATCTTCCCCTGGATGAGCGGGATCGTGCGGTTGTTCGTGTTGGGCGCGGGCTGGTGTTCGAACTTCCACAGCAGCCTGTCGTTGGTCGATGTCTTCACGATCCCGGCGGGGATGCGGATGTAGATGTTGCGGTCCTCCGGCCCCGCCTCGAGCACGCAGACGCTGTGGCCCTTCTCCGCCAGGCGATAGGCAACGATGCAACCTGCGGAGCCTGCTCCGACGATGACGAAATCGAATTCTTCCATGCCTTGCCTTTCCCGTGTTTCTGCTGCCCGGCCCGTCTCGGGGCGACGCTCGGGGGCGCGCAAACGCTGTGCCACGGACCCGGCAGATCCCTGCGCGGGACCGGCCGCGGCGGCGGAATGGCGGCGCGGCGGTCCGGGCGGGAGGGCTGGCACAGCGTTTGCGTGCTCCCGGAGTGCCGGGTCACGACGTCCGGCGCGGACCGGGAGGGACGGGCCGCGCAGCGGAGGGAGGGCCGGATCAGCCGGCGCGGATGTGCCGGGGGCGACATTCACAGGGAGGAAGATCACATGGGAACTACGGGAACTACGCTGAGACATGCGATGGCCATCGGGACGATGGCGGGGCTTGCCGCCGCCGCACCGGCCACGGCACGGGATCTGACCTACGCGATCGGTTTTCCGACGGGCAGCACGCCCGTCAATGCGCTCGAGAAGGTGGTGACCTACGCGCAGGAAAACCACGGGCTCAACATCAAGCTCTTCCCAATGTCGCTGCTCGATCTGCGGCAGACGCCGCAGGGCATCGCCGACCACATGGTCGACATGGGATGGGCGACCTATCAGTACCAGCCCGCCGAATTCGCCAACAGCAACCTTGCCGCGGCGATGAACATGCTCGCGACCGCCGACACCGAGGCCGCGGTGGCGAGCTTTGCCATGGCGGGGGCGGTGTCCGAATACGTGATGCTGCACTGCCCGGAATGCGTGGCGGAATTCGCCACCCAGAACCAGGTCTACCTGGGCGGGCACTCGACCGGCGTCTACATCACGCAATGCACGCGGCCGGTCGTGGAGAAGGCGGATTTCCGCGGCCTCAAGGTGCGCACCGCGGCGCCGAGCTGGGCCCGCTGGGCGGAGGCGATGGGGGCGACCAGCGTCACGATCTCTGCCAACGAGGCCTATGACGCGCTGTCGCAGGGCGTGGTCGACTGCGTGTTCTTCGCGCCGACCGAACTGGTGAATTTCCAGCTCACCGACGTCGTCACCGACATGACCACGGCGGTTCCGGGTGGGGTGTTCCCCGGCGTGGGCGATGCCAACACCAATATCGACACCTGGCGCGACATGACGTCCGAGGAGCGCGCGGGCCTCATCGACACCGCCGCCTATCTCGTCGCGGAGGGCACCTGGGCCTATGTCCAGGCTTCCGAAGAGGCGATGGACATCGCCAGCGAGGCCGGGATCGAGATCCACGAGCCCTCGGACGAGCTGCTCGAGGCTTCCGCGGCCTTCGTCGAAGAGGACAAGCCGGTCATCATCCAGGAATTCGTCTCCAAATACGGCGTCTCCGACGCGGAGGAAAAATCCGTCGTCGTGGCCGACCTGATCACCAAGTGGAAGGATCTGACCGCCGACGTGGAGTCGGCGGAGGCCCTGCACCAGATCTACTGGGACGAGATCTATTCGAAGCTCGACCCCGAAGCCTACGCGATGCAGTGAGCTGATCCGATGCGCCGCCCGGCCCGGTCCGGGCGGTCCGCCGACATCCCTTGCGAGGAGGGCAAGATGATAGCGAAGTTCGAAAGGTTCGTGATGGGCCTGTCGCGGATCGCGACCTTCATCGGGGCGATCGTGGTCGTCCTGATGATGGTGCACGTGACGGCCGACGTGGTGTCCAAGTTCGTCTTTTCACGGCCGCTCCCCGGCACCACCGCGCTGGTGTCGAACTATTACATGGTGGTGGTGACCTTCCTCTGCCTCTGCGTCGTCGAGGCCCGCAACGGGCATATCGACGTCGAGCTCGTCGCGGAACACTTCCCGCAGCGCGTCCAGCGGATGCTGACGGCGCTGGCGCTGGTGATCGGGCTGGTGGTCTTCGTCGCCTTCACCTGGAAGACCTTTTCCGTGGCCAACGACAAGCTCTCGGTCGGGGCGTTCGAGACCGAGCAACGGGTGAAGATCATCACCTGGCCGTCCTATTACATCGTGCCGGTGGGCACCGGGCTGATGGCGCTCATGATCCTGAGCAAGCTGCTCGGCCGCCGCTTCGACCTGAAGCGTGAAAGCCTCGCGGAAAGCTACGAGCGCGCCAACGAGGTCGCCACATCCGAGGAAAACCGGGAGGCGCAGGAGAAATGACGCCAGCTGAAATCGGATATGCGGGCATCGCCGTCCTGCTGATGCTGATCCTTCTGCGGATCCCCATCGGCCTCTCGCTCATCCTCGTCTCCTTCTCGGGGCTCTGGATCCTCGTCGGCGAAAGTGCCGCCTGGGGATCGCTTGGCCTCATCCCCTACACATTCGCCGCCTCCTGGCAGCTCAGCTCCGTGCCGATGTTCGTGCTCATGGGCTTCGTCTGTTTCCATGCGGGGCTGACGAAAGGACTGTTCGACGCCGCCCGGCTGTGGCTCGCACGGCTGCCCGGCGGGCTCGCGATCGCGGGCGTGTTCGGGGCGACGGGCTTTGCCGCGGTCACCGGCTCCTCGCTCGCCTGCGCGGCGGCGATGGGGCGGATCGCCATCCCGGAGATGATGAAATCGCGCTACGATGCGGCGCTCGCCACCGGGAGCATCGCGGCGGCGGGCACGATCGGCGCGCTGATCCCGCCCTCGATCCTGCTGATCCTCTACGGCATCATCGCCCAGGTGCCCGTGGGCGCGCTGTTCCTGGGCGGGGTGGGCGTCGGCGTCCTGACGATGGTTGCCTATGTCGCCGTCATCATGGTGCGGGTGATGCTCAATCCCGATCTCGCGCCACGCTCGGACTCTGACGCGAGCTGGTCGGAGAGGCTGCGCGCGCTGGCGGAGATCTGGCCGGTGCTCCTGCTCATCATCGGCGTGTTCGGCGGGCTGTTCAGCGGCATGTTCACCCCGACCGAGGCGGGCGCCGTCGGCGCGTCGCTTTCGGTCCTGATCGCGCTGATCAAGCGCACGCTGACATGGAAGCGGATGTGGGATTCGCTCTACGAGACGCTGATGGTCTCCGGCTCGATCTTCATCATCGCGATCGGGGCCAACATGCTCACCCGCTTCATCGCCTTCAGCGGCTCGGGCGACGCGCTCGCCGCGATGGTCAGCGACCTCGGGGCGAACCGGTACGTGCTGCTGCTGGCGATCACCATCGTCTACCTGCTGCTCGGCATGTTCCTCGATCCCATCGGGGCGATGCTGCTCACGCTGCCGATCCTGCTGCCGATCCTGAAGGACACCGGCTATGACCTGTTGTGGTTCGGCGTGCTGCTCGCGAAATACCTGGAGATCGGGATGATCACGCCGCCCATCGGGCTCAACGTCTTCGTGTTGAAGGGGGTGGTCGGGAATTCCGCGAGCCTCAGCACGATCTTCAGGGGGATCCTTTGGTTCCTGCTGGCGGATCTCTTCATCGTGCTCGCGGTCATCGTGTTCCCGGAGATCGTCACCTACCTGCCCTCGCTGCTCAAATGACGCCGCCGCGAAAGCGGCGGCGGGACCGCCACCGTCCGGCGCGCGACTGCCCGGCCCACCGAAGGAGAGGACATCGGAATGACCGTCCATGACATCATTGAAAACCCGGAAAAATTCTACATCGACGGCGCCTGGACCGCTCCGTCGGGCACGGCGCAGATCACCGTCCTGAACTCCGCGACAGAGGAGGTCTTCGAGGTGGTGGCGGAGGCGCAGGAAGCGGATGTGAACCGCGCCGTCGAGGCCGCCCGCCGCGCCTTCGACCGGGGCCCGTGGCCGCGCATGTCCCATGAGGAGCGGGCGGATTACCTGCGTCGCCTCGCCGACGAACTCGACAAGCGTGCCGAGCGGCATGCGCGGATCTGGACGACCGAGTCGGGCGTGCTGCATTCCATCGCGGCGGCGCGGATGGGCTCCATCGCCGCGACCTATCGCTATTATGCCGACCTGGCCGCGACCTATCCGTTCCAGGAACGGCACCCCTCCGCCTCGGGCGGGGAGCTGGCGCTCCTGGTGCGGGAACCCGTGGGCGTGGTGGGGGCGATCGTGCCCTGGAACGGCACGCCCGGCCTGATCACGAGCAAGGTGGCGCCGGCGCTCCTCGCGGGCTGCACCGTGATCGTGAAGGCCTCGCCCGAGGCGCCCGGCTCCGCCTATATCCTTGCCGAGGCGGCCCATGCCGCCGGCCTGCCCGAGGGCGTGGTCAACATCCTCACCGCCGACCGCGAGGTCTCCGAAAAGCTCGTCGCCCATCCCGGCGTGGACAAGATCGCCTTCACCGGCTCGACCGTGGCGGGAATGAAGATCGGCGCGATCTGCGGCGGGCGCATCGCGCGGCAGACGCTCGAACTCGGCGGCAAGTCCCCCGCGCTGATCCTCGACGATTACGACGTGGAGACGGCGGCCCGCACGATCACGGAAAAGGCGACCTTCCTCACCGGGCAAGTCTGTGCCTCGCTGACCCGCATCCTCGTGTCGCGGTCGCGCCATGACGATCTCGTGGAGGCGCTGAGCAGCAATTTCGCCACGGTGAACGTGGGCGACCCCTTCGAGAGCGCCTGCCAGATGGGGCCGCTTGCCATGAGCCGCCAGCGCGACCGGGTCGAGGGCTATATCGCCAAGGGCAAGGACGAGGGCGCGGTGCTTGCCACCGGGGGCGGCCGCCCGGCGCATCTCAACCGCGGCTATTTCGTCGAGCCGACCGTCTTCGGCAACGTCGAGAACAGCTTCACCATCGCGCGCGAGGAGATCTTCGGTCCGGTGCTGTCGGTCATTCCGGTGGACGGGGAACGCGAGATGATCGACGTGGCGAACGACACGAATTTCGGCCTGAACGCCTCCGTCTTCACCAACGATTTCGACAAGGCCTATTCGGTCGCGCGCGAGATCCGCTCCGGCACGGTCGGGCAGAACAGCTATCGTGCCGAGCTTGGCCTCGCCTTCGGCGGGTTCAAGCAATCGGGCCTCGGGCGCGAGGGCGGCACCGAGGGGCTGCACCCCTATCTCGAGACGAAGGTGGTGGTGCTCGACGGGATGCCGTCGAACGCGGGCCGCATCGCCGGCTGAGACGACGACAGGGGGAGGCGCGCGGCGGTCCCGCGCGCCTTCGGTTTTCGAAAGGGGGGTCACCATGAAAGTCAAAGCCGCGATCGCCACCGGACAGCTTCAGCCGCTGGTGGTGGACGAGGTCGATCTCGACGGCCCGCGCGAGGGCGAGGTGCTGATCGAGATCCGGTCCGCGGGCCTGTGCCACACCGACCAGATGCTGATCGACGGATCGCGCGACTGGCCGAATTACCCCGTGATCCTCGGGCATGAGGGCGCGGGCATCGTGCGCGAGGTCGGCCCCGGCGTGACCCGGCTGAAACCGGGTGACGCGGTGATCCCGCTGGCCATGCCGGAATGCGGCACCTGCCCGGCCTGCCGCAGCAGCAAGAGCAACCTCTGCGACGAATATTTCAAGCCGCATCCGCGCGCGCCCTTCTCGTGGAAGGGGCGGCCGGTCACCTCCTTCATCAACCTCGGCACGTTTGCGCAGTTCATGACCGTCCGCGCCTTCCACGTCGCGAAGATCCGGTCCGACGCGCCGCTCGACCAGGTGTGCTGCATGGGCTGCGCGGGCGTCACCGGCATCGGCGCGGCGCTCAACACCGCGCGGGTCGAACCCGGCTCTTCGGTCGCGATCTTCGGCTTGGGCGGCATCGGACTCAACGTCATCGACGGCGCGCGGCTGGCGGGGGCGACGACGATCATCGGTATCGACACCAATACCGACAAGGAAGCCCCGGCGCGCCGGGCGGGCATGACCCATTTCCTCAACGCCCGCGACTTCGAGGGCGACGGCGTCGTGGAGGCGATCCGCGAGATCACCGGCGGCGGGGCGGATTACGGATTCGAATGCGTCGGCCATCCGGTGCTGGCGCAGCAGGCGGTGGATTGCACCCGGATCGGATGGGGGACCACGGTGCTCATCGGGATCATGCCGGGCAGCATGACGGACACGATCCCGATGCGGCCGCGCTCCATCCAGGCGGGACGTTCGGTGATGGGATCCTATCTCGGCAACATCAAGTCGCTGTCGCAATTCCCCGATCTCATCGACTGGTATGTCGAGGGCAGGCTCACGCAGGACAACCTCATCTCGCATCGCATCGGGCTCGAACAGATCAACGAGGGGTTCGAGCTTCTCGCCTCGGGACAGGCGCGGCGGGTCGTCATCGACTTCTGAGGCCGCGCCCGGCGTTCAGCGGGGCGGGCAGAGCGCGTCCACGAGCGGCGCGACCGAGGGCGCATGCGCCAGTCCCTCGACCGCCGCGAGCACCTGATGCACCTGCGCCGCCGGCAGGCGGTCCACCGGCCAGAGGCTTTCGAGCTTCCCGGCAAGCTCGGCCTGCGACAGCGGGTTGTCGGGATGGCCCTTCGGATGGTCGCGGCTGGCGGTGAACTCCTCCCCTCCGGCGGTCGTGACGGTGATCCGGGTCCGGTTGCGCGACGGGTAGGCCCGCGTCATCTCCGGGTCCTCGCGCACCTCGATCCTCTGCATGAAGCGGCGCAGCTCCGGGTCGGCGAGGCGGCCGGCGGCATAGTCGCCGGACGTCAGCCGTCCGGTCGTCAGCGCGACCCCCACGGTGAAGGGCAGGCTGTGATCGGCGGTCTCGCGCGTCTCGGGGGCCCAGCGGGTCGGATCCGCCCCCATCATCCGCACCGCCGCCTCATAGGTGTCGATCCGCACCCGCGCGATCGCGGCCGTGCCGATCCGGCCGGCAAGGTCCAGCGCGGCATCGACGGCGGACTGGCCGTGATAGCAGACGGGATAGGCCTTCAGCCGGGTCTCGAGCAGCCGCGGCCTGTCCGGCGCGGTCTCGCGGAGCCCGAAAGGGCCGAGCACGGTGCCGAGCCCGCCCTTGCCCTCGAAGACCGCGGTCGGCCCGGTGATCCCCTCGCGCGCGAGCAGCGCGGCGAAGACGCCGTTGCGCGCCGCGTTCGGGCCGGCGCAGGCCTTCCAGTCCGACAGCGTGCCGCAGCGCACGTTGTAGAGGTTGAGATTGGCCCCGACCGCGAGGGCGATGGCATTGCCGGTGGCCGCGACGTCCAGGCCAAGGAGACGGCTCGCCCCGCCCGCCGCCCCGAGCGCGGCCGCGGTGGACTGGTCGAGCCCCTTCGGACCGAGCGCCGTGGCGTCGCACAGGCCGCAATAAAGCTCGTAGGCCGCCACGATGGCCGCGATGAGCGTTCCGCCGGGGGTGTCCTCCGCCTCGGCCAGCGCGATGAGGGCCGGGATCATGTCGCTCGGATGGCCCGCGGAGGCGCCGAGGAACGTGTCGTTGAGATCGAGATAGCGCAGCGTCGCGCCGTTGCAGAAGCCCGCCATCTCGACCGAGCTGCGCAGCTCCGTGCCCCAGATCCGGGCGGTGTCGCCCCCGCCGCAGCGTCCGGCGATCTCCCGCATCCGGGCGCAGAACGGTTCGTCGAAGGCGCCCATGGCGCAGGCGATGGCATCCACGATCCGGCGCTTTGCCTGGGTGACGGTGTCCTCCGTGAGGACATCCGGCGTCAGGCGCGCGACAGTTTCGGCAAGGCGGATGGTGGTGGCGTCCATGTGTTCTCCCCCGGACAGCAGATCTGGGGAGGATCAGCGCAAACCCCGTGCCGGAGCCCGGCGGACCCTCAGCGGCCTTCGCGGAGATAGAGCCAGTCGATGAGGAAGGGGATGCTCGGCACGACGATGAAGATCCGCGTGATGTGGAAGGCGGTGATCAGCGCGACGTCCATTTCGAGGAATTTCGCGGTCAGCGCCATTTCCGTCACCCCGCCGGGGGTCGAGGCGAGCACCAGCAGCTCCCAGGGCATGTCCAGCAGCCAGGCGATCCCCGCCGCGATCAGGGCGGCGACGACGATGAACAGCAGTGTCGAGACCACCGAGGCAAAGACCAGCCGCCCGGCGGAGGTGAACAGCGCCCGGCGGAAGTTGGACCCGAGCCAGGTGCCGAGGACCACCTGCGCGCCCCAGAGGACGACGGAGGGATAGGGCGCCAGCTCGATCCCCGCCGCGGTCACCGCCGAGCTCAGGGCGAGCGGGCCGAGGAAGAAGGGGTTGGAGATCTTCAGCTTGCGGAACACGAACATGCCGGCCACGCAGAGGACGAGAAGCACCAGGAGGCTGTGAACGTCGAAGACGGTGTTCATCGGCCGGGCGGAGCGGCCGAGTTCCCCGTCGATGAAGAAGATCGCCATCGGGATCAGCACGACCACGGTGGAGATCCGCATGGTCTGCGACAGGATGATCGGCGCGGGCGGGAAATCGTAGCGCTCCGCGATCACGGCCGCTTCGACCGGGCTCGTCGGCAGCGTCGCGATCAGGGCCGAAGACAGGCGGATCCGGGCCATGCGGGACAGCAGGAGAGCGATGGCGAAACCGACCAGGATGATCACCAGCGCCATGCCGATCAGCAGCGGCGCCATTTGCAGCAGGGAGGCGAAGACGGCGGGGGAGAAGGACAGCCCCACCTGGGAGGCGACGATGCCCTGTCCGAAGGGGCGGGTCTGGACCGGGATCCGCACGTCCATCAGCCCCGAGAAGGTGAGCGCGGCGGTGGCGACGAGCGGGCCGATCATCCAGGGAAGCGGCAGGCCGAGCCTGAAAAAGAGATATCCGCCGGCGGCGGCGAGGAGATAGACGAAGGCGGTCTTCAGAGATCGGACAGTTTGCGGCATCGAAACCTTGACTACGGGGACCCGCGCCGGCGCGGCACGGGCGGAATGGGACCGGTTCCGATGGCATCGGAGACGCGGGGGGAGCGGCGCCCCGGCGGGACGGGTGTCCCTGCCGGCGAACGATCGGTCCATCCGCTGAGCGGGCGACTGAGGGCACGCGCATGTGGCGCATGTGCCGGATTTTCCCGCAATCGCCATGCCAGCCGGCAGCGCCGCGCGCAGCGGGCGCCCTCGGGACTGCCGGCACCGGTGTGCGCCCTCTATGGCATGGCGATTGCGACTTTCCAAGCGTTCCGGATCGCGGCGGTCTCGGTGTCGGTCCCGGCGCGGGGGCCGCCGCCGCGCGCCTCCGGAACATGCAGGGGTCGGCAGACGGGGCCGGGAGGAGAGAGGTCCGGCAAGGAAAATCGCGCCGCTGCACCACGGGACCGCGCCGCAGCGGCGGCGGTTCCGCCGACCGGCCGATCATCAATTCGCAACCTGCGCCCGCCGGGCGCGGAGCCAGGACAAGGAGTGCAAGAATGGACGAATTTTTCCCGGAGGAGATTCCGGCAATCCGCGAAAGCGTCATCAGGTTCATGGAAACACGGGTCAACCCGGTGATGGACGGCTATGAGGAGCGCGGCGAGGCGCCCCGCGATCTGGTCATCGAGGCGGGCGATGCCGGGTTCTTCGGCGCGGTCTTTCCCGAATCCGTGGGCGGCACCGACCTCGGCTATCTCGCTGCGGTGGTCATCCAGGAGGAAGTGGCGCGCAACGACATCCGCTTTGCCGCCTGCCTCAACCAGCAAAGCTCGACCTGCCCGAATTTCATCTATTACGGCGGCACGCCGCAACAGGTCATGAAATACGTGCCGAACCTTCTGGCCGGGCGGACCATCGGCATGATGTCCCTGTCCGAACCGGGCGGCGGTTCGGACCCGCTGGGCGCGATGAAGACCGTGGCAAGGCGGGACGGCGACGTCTATCGGATCAACGGGTCGAAGATGTGGGCCTCGCTCGCCAATGAGACCGACGTGGGCGTGCTGGTGTGCAAGACCGATCCCGACGCGGGGGCGAAGGGTGTCTCCGCCTTCATCGTCGAGCCGAAGAAATATCCGGGCTGGACGGCCCAGCCCGTGCCGATGCTGGGCCTGTCGAAGGCCTTCCGCACCAACGCGCTGTTCCTGGACGATTTCGTGGTGCCCGCGGAAAACCTGATCGGCAAGGAAGGCGACGGGTTCAAGATCGCGATGCGCGCGCTCCAGCCGGGGCGGGTGACGGTCGCGGCGAAGGCCCTGGGCATCGCCCGCGCGGCCTTTGACGAGGCGGTGAAATATGCCAACGAGCGGGTGATCAAGGGCAGCCCGATCGGCAAGTTCCAGATGATCCAGTCCGACATCGCCGACATGGCGGCCCAGATCGAGGCCAGCCGGACGCTGGTCTATCACGCCGCGCAATGCCTCGATGCGAACCTGCCGTCGAACCGGATCGCCTCCATCGCGAAATACCACGCCTCGCTCACCGCCAAGAGCGTCGCGGACAAGGCGCAGCAGATCTTCGGCGGCTACGGGCTTTCGACGGAATACAAGATTTCCTACCTGAAGGCCTATTCGGACATGTTCTACACCGGCGAAGGCACGGCGAACGTCCAGAAGATCGTGATCGCGGAGGATGCGCTCGGCTACAAGCTCGCCGACCGCCACCACGGCACGAGCGACCTGCGCAATCCGCGGATGAGCGATGTCGCGCGCGAATTGCAGGGCGCGGAATAGGCCTGCGTCGCGGCGGTCCGGCGGCGGCACCTTCGCCGCCGGCACGACATGAAGACAGACAGGGCAGGGGGATCGCGATGCGTATCGGATATATCGGGCTTGGCAACATGGGCGGACCGCTGGCGCGGCGGCTGTCGCTGAAATATCCGCTGCTGGTCCATGACCGCAGCCCGGCGGCCTGCGCCGAGATGGCAGAGCGCGGGACGGAGATCGCGCCGGACGCCGCCACGCTCGCCCGAGAGTGCGACGTCATCCTCCTGTGCCTGCCGACCTCGCAGCATGTCGAGGCGCTGCTCTTCGGCGAGGAGGGCATCGCGGCGGAGATGCGCGCGGGCACGCTGGTGATCGACCAGACCTCCGGCGATCCGGTCCTGTCGCGCAGCCTTGCCGGCCGGCTGTCGCAGGGCGGGGTGGAGATGGTGGACGCCCCGGTTTCCGGCGGACCGGAAGGGGCGAATGCGGGGACGATCGCGATGCTCGTCGGCGGCACGGCGGCGCAGTTCGACCGGGTGGAGCCGATCCTGTCCACGATCAGCCCGAACGTCATCCATGCCGGCGCCTTCGGCACGGGCTATGTGGCGAAGCTCGCCAACAACCTGCTGTTTTCCGCGCAGCGGCTCATGACCTTCGAGGTGGTCGCGCTGGCCGCGAAGAACGGCCTCGCGCCGGAGAAGGCGGTGGAGATCCTCTCGAAAGGGTCGGCGCGCAATTTCTTCCTCGAACACACGATGGCGCCGCGCGTGCTGACCGGCAATCTCGCCTCCGGCTTCACGCTGGGCCTCGCGCACAAGGATGTGAAGCTCGCGACCGAGCTCGGCATCGCCTCCGACGTGACAATGATCTTCGGCAACCTCGTGCGCGAATTCTATACGATGTGCATCAACGAGATCGGCCGCGATGCACAGGTGAACGAGGTCGCGCGGATCGTGGACCGGATGTCCGGCACGCAGGTCGTGCCGCAGACGCCCGCGGAGTGACCGGCGCCGCGCGGCCTATCCCGCCGGCGGCGGGGGCACGCGGCGGGACATCATGTGGCCGGTGGCCGCGATGGCCGCCCCCGATCCCGCGATGAGCGCGATGCCCGCGGTGCTGATCCAGTCGGGCACGTGGCCGAAGACCAGCCAGCCCAGCATCACCGCCCAGAGAAGCTGGAGGTAGGTGAAGGGCGCGATCAGCGTGGCGGGCGCCTCCCGATAGGCCAGGGTAAAGAGGTAATGGCCCGCCGTCATCGCGACCCCCACCCCCATCAGCCGGGCGAGGTCGAGCCCGTCGGGCATCGGCACCGCCGGTCCGGCGAGCGAGAGCGGCGTGAAGACCAGCGCGCCGACGAGGGCACTGTAGAACTGCATCGAGACGGCGGTTTCGGTGCGGGCGAGCAGCCGCGTCGTCAGGTGGTAGAAGGCGGTGACCACGACCCCGGTCAGCGCCCACAGGACGCCCTCGGGATTGAGGCCCGAGCCGGGCCGCGCGATCAGCAGGACGCCGCAGAACCCGACCGCCGCGCCGGCGACGCTCACGCGGGTGGGACGTTCGCCGAGGATCGGGGTGGACAGGAGGATGACGACGATCGGCGCGAGATAGACGAGGGAGGTGGCCTCCCCCACCGGGATGAGCCGCAGCGCGAAGCCCATCGAGAGCGATCCCATCGCGAGGATCAACCCGCGCAGGACGACGAGCCAGGTGCGGGTGGTGCGCCACAGCCGCGCGCCGTGGCGCGGGCCGAGAAAGATCACCAGCAGCACGAAGTTGATCCAGAAGCGCGCCGCGATGATCGCGGGCACCGGAAACCGTTCGGTGAGCGCCTTGGTGAGCGTGTCGCCGAGTGCGAAGTTCATCACCGCGAAGGCGACGATGGCGATGCCGATCAGGGGCCGTCCGACCGGGGCGGCAGGCAGGGCGGTCATGACGCATCCTTCCGAGGGGACGGCCGGGAGGTCCGTCCGAAACAGCCGCCCGGAGGCACGATGGCCTCCGGGCAGTCAGATCTGTCACGCCTCTTCGCGCGTGGTGCCGAGGAAGTCAACGGCGACGAGCCCCTTGCCCTCGGGGCGCACGAGAACGGGATTCACCTCCGCCTCGGCCAGCGCGGGCGTGCGCAGGATCATGTCGCCAAAGCCGACGGCCGCCTTCACCAGCGCGTCGATATCGGCCCTGGGCGCCCCGCGGAAACCTTGCAGCAGGGTCCAGAGCTTCAGCTTCTTCAGCCCGTCCTCGACCTGTTTCGGCGTGACCGGCAGGGCCAGATAGGTCACGTCGCGATAGAGCTCGATCGCCACGCCGCCGGAGCCGATCGACAGCACCGGGCCGAAATCGGTGTTGCCGAGGCAGGAGAGCACCACCTCGACGCCGTCGGTCACCATTTCCTGCACGAGAACACCCATGTCGGGCTTGTCGAGGATCCTGCGGAATTCGGCGGCATGGGCGTCCACGTCCTCGGGCGTCTGCACCTTGAGCTTCACGAGGCCAAGCTCTGTCTTGTGCCCGGCGGCGTCGGGCAGCACCTTCACCACCAGCGGCCAGGCGAGATCCTTGCAGACATCGGCGGCCTTGTCCTCGGGGCCGAGGATGCGCCATTTCGCCGGGGTGACCGAGGCACCTTCGAGGAAGTCCATCATCTCCTGCCAGCTTTCCGGCGGGGTCAGCGTGGCGGCGGTCCTGTCGCGCGCGGCGATCTCGATGGATTTGAAGCGGGTGCGGTCATAGAGCCATTTCAGCGCACGCATCGTGTTCGCCGGATCGTCCGACAGCAGGATCCCCGCCTGCATGAACTCCTCCTTCACCGACAGGTCCACCTTTTCCTGCGCGAAGGTGATGATGATCGGCAGGCCGCTGGTCCTGGCCGCGGTCTTGAAATCCTCGCCGTTGTCGATCAGGTCGCGCAAGCCGCTCGAGGCGAATTGCACCACGATGGCCTCGGTGCGCGGATCGTCGTTGAGCACGGCGAGCGTGTCGCGGAAGAGGTTGGGGAAGGAGCGGATCTGGCCGGTGAGATCGACCGGGTTCGCCTTTCGCGCGAATTCGGGCAGGATCTCCTCGAGCTTCCCGGCGGCGGCGTCGCTGAAGGTCGCCATCGGCAGGCCCCGCTCGTCGCTGTGATCGGCAAGGAGCGCACCGGCGCCGCCCGAGGAGCTCATCACCGAAATGCCGCCCAGCGGATCGCCGGAGACGCGCGGATCGGGCATGAAGGACAGCACCTCCACCGCCGCCATGGCCTCGCCCAGGCTTTCGACCATGATGATCCCGGCCTGGTCGAGCACGTCCTTGTAGATGCCGTAGGGCGAGGCGATCTTGCCGGTGTGGGAGGCGGTGGCCTCCTGGCCGAAGGCGGAGCGGCCGGCCTTCAGCGTGACGATCTGCACCCCGCGGGCACGCGCGCGGGCGGCGATGGGGATGAGGCGGGCGGCATTGTCGAGCCCCTCGAGATAGAGCGCGACCACCCGCACGTCGTCCTGTTCGATCACCCAGGACAGCGCGTCGAGCGCGTCCATGCAGGTCTCGTTGCCGACGCTGACGATATAGGAGCAGCCGAGGCCGTTGCGCTGGAGGTAGTTGCCGATCGCGCCGGCGAGCGCGCCGGACTGGCTGACGATGGCGATCGGGGAATGGCGCAGGCTGTCGAGGCCGATGGCCGCAGCGCCGAAGGTGAGCATCGTCCTGGCCCGGATCGACCAGACGCCCTGGCCGTTCGGTCCGAGGACGTGGACATTGTGTTTTCGCGCCGCCTCCTTGAGCTGCCGCGCGAGGTCCTTGCCGCTCTCGATCTCCTCGAAGCCGGCGCTGTAGACGATGGCGCAGGTGATTCCCTTTTCGCCGCATTCCTCGATCAGGCCCGGCACGGTCGCCGCGGGCGTGATGATCAGCGCCACGTCCGGCACCTCGGGCAGATCCGCGAGGGTCTTGTACGCCTTGTGCCCCTCGACCTCGTCCGCGCTGGGGGAGACGGGATAGATCCGGCCCTCGAACCCGTGCTTGATCAGCACCTTGACGATGCGGTTGCGCGCGCCGGGCTTGGGAGACGCCCCGACGATCGCCACGCTTTCCGCGCGAAAGATCTTGTCGAGCGGGGGAACGACGATATCGTCATATGCGAAGGTCTGGCTGTCCATTGTGTTCATGTCTCGTCTTTCTGGTTTCGTACAATCAGCCGGCGGCCGGGTCGATACGGCACTCCGGGGGGCCTGGGGCCGCCGGCCCGCGGGGGTCGCGCCGAAGCAGTCATCTTGCAGCGCGGCAAGCCGCAATCGCCGTGCCATCCGCGCCGCCCGTGCCGGATTTCGTCACAGGGGCTCTGCATCCGCGCGCACCGGACCGGGCCGCCGGGTGGCACGGGTGGCACGGGGTTTGCGGCACCGCGGCGTGACGGGCATGGGCCGGCTTGCGCATGTCGCACCGAGTTGAAAGATTGAGGGAGAACAGAATGGATCTTCAGGGTGAATATCGAATTCCCGCGCCACGGGAGAAGGTCTGGGCAATGCTGAACGATCCGGAGGTCCTGCGCGACTGCATCCCCGGCTGCCAGGAACTCGAGGGCAGCGCGGAGGAGGGTTTCGCCGCCACGGTCAAGCTCAAGATCGGCCCGGTCGGCGCGACCTTCAAGGGGGCGGTCACCCTGAGCAACCTCAACCCGCCGGAGAGCTACACCATCACCGGCGAGGGCAAGGGCGGCGTCGCGGGCTTCGCCACCGGCGGCGCCGATGTCCACCTGACGGAGGACGGAGACGACACGATTTTGCGCTATGAGGTAAATGCGAAGGTCGGCGGCAAGCTCGCGCAGCTCGGCTCGCGCCTGATCAAGTCGACCTCGGACAAGCTGGCCGGCGAATTCTTCGGCTGTTTCGCGGAAAAGGCCTCGGGGTAAGACAGCCCCGGCGCCCGGCAGGAAAGGAGAGTGCATGACGGAAATCAGCATCACTGTAAACGGCGAGCTCCAGACCCATGATGTCGAGGACCGGACGCTGCTCGTGCATTTCCTGCGCGACCATGCCGGGCTGACCGGCACCCATGTCGGCTGCGACACCACGCAATGCGGCGCCTGCACCGTCCATCTCGACGGGCGGGCGGTGAAATCCTGCACCATCCTCGCCGCCGCCGTGGACGGCGCGCAGGTCACCACGATCGAGGGGCTGGCGCAGGGCGGGGAACTCTCCGACCTGCAACAGGCGTTCAAGCAGCACCACGGCCTGCAATGCGGCTTCTGCACGCCCGGCATGGTGATGGCGGGCACCGACCTCATCCGCCGCTACGACGGCGAGCTCGACGAGCACACCGTGCGCGAACAGCTCGAGGGCAATATCTGCCGCTGCACCGGCTATACCAATATCGTGAAGGCGGTGCTCGACGCGGCGGGAAAACACCGCGCGAAGCGGACATAGGAGGGCCGCGGGATGTATATGTACGAATTTGCCTATCGCCGGCCGAAGACGCTCGCGGAGGCCGCCGGGCTGTTCGGGGAGTTCGACAACCCGAGCTTCGTCTCCGGCGGGCACACGCTCATTCCGACGATGAAGAACCGCCTCGCCGCGCCCGATGTCCTGATCGACCTGCGTGCCATTCCCGAGCTGAACGGCATCCGGCGCACCGGCGACCGGCTCGAGATCGGCGCGGCGACGACGCATTTCGAGACCTCGACATCGGAGGCGGTGAAGGAAGCCATTCCCGCCCTCGCCGCGCTCGCCGGCAGCATCGCGGACCCGCAGGTCCGCCATGTCGGCACGATGGGCGGCTCCGTCGCCAACAACGATCCTTCGGCGGACTATCCCGCGGCCGTGCTGTCGCTCGGTGCCGATGTGGTGACCGACCGGCGCAGCATCCCGGCCGACGACTTCTTCGACGGGCTGTTCGGCACCGCCCTCGAGGAGGGGGAGATCATCCTGCGTTTCTCCTTCCCGCTGCCGGACTTCGCGGGCTATGCCAAACTGTGCAGCCAGGCCTCGCGCTATCCCGTCGCGGGCAGTTTCGTGAGCCGTCGCGGGACCGGGGTGCGCGTCGGCGTCACCGGCGCGGGCAATGACGGCGTCTTCCGCTGGACCGAGGCCGAGGCGGCGCTGGCCGCCGATTTCACGCCGGAGGCCGTCGAGGGGATGGAACCCGACGCGGGCGGCATGATCGCCGACCTGAACGGTTCCGCCGAATACCGGGCGCATCTTGTCGCGGTGATGACCCGCCACGCGCTGCGCAGCCCCGGAACCGCCTATGTGCGGTGACCGCGGCCGGACCGGCACGGCACCCCGCCCGGTCCTGCAATAACGGACCCCGACCGGGATGCCCCGGCCAGGGCCGCGGTTCATTCCATCCCGTAGGTGGCGGGGTCGATCTTCGAGAAGATCTCCTCCTCGTAGATCTGCGCGAGCGTCTCGACATCGCGCACATCCCTCGTCAGGCCCTTCCACTTCTCCACCAGCGCGCGGATCGTCGCGACCTTTTCCCCGGCGTTCTCCACCCCGTAATTGTCGGTGAAGAGCTCCGCGATCACCGCCGTGTCCTCGGCCACGAAGGCCTCGGTCGCCTCGGTGAGCTCCGGTCCGGCCTCGATGATCTCGATCCCGTTCGCGCGCGCCTGCTCGAGCGCCTCCATCGGGCGGAGATAGTAGTTGTTGGACAGATCCGCACTGTTGTAGGCCGCCGCCTTCAGAAGCGCGGCCCGCGCCTCCGCGGACAACCCGCGCCAGGTGTCGATGTTGATATTCGCAGCGCCCACGCCCGCGAACAGGCCGCCGGGAACGCCGAGGGTGATGTATTTCGTCACGTCCATGAGTTGCAGGTCCAGAAGGTCCGCCGCATGCACCACGGTACAGTCCACGACGCCCTGGCTCAGCGCCTCATAGGTCTCGTTGGCGGAGATGCTGACCCGCGTCGCTCCCATCGCCTCGGCCCACCGGCCCCAGTTGTCCGCGGCGACACGCATCTTCTTGCCCTGGAGATCCGCGACCTCCCGGATCGGCGTGGTGCACAGGAGCGCGTAGTCATGGGTCGAGATGCCGCCCAGGTAGATCTGTTGCTGGCGCGCGAATTCCGCGACGCATTCGGGGCAGTCGAGCATGATGTATTCGGTCAGCGCCCCGGTCATCGCGAAGCCCGGCGCCTCGATCCGCTCGCCCACCGTGGCCAGCATGTTGAGATCCGCGCCGAGATTGCTGTTGGCATATTCCGCCGGATGGTAGGGCATGATCACATAGCCCATGTCGACGATATGGTCCCGCAGCCCCGGTCCCGTCTGTTTCAGGTCGAGCAGCGAGAGCGGAAAGAGCTTGATCTCCGGCCCGCCGTACTCCTTCGCCTTCTCGACGAATGTCTCGAGGCTCTGCACCACGGTGCTGCCCGAGGGAAAGCCGACGGCGAAGGTCAGCTGTTCCGCCGCGGCCACGGGTCCCGCGCCGACGAGCGCCGCGGCGCAGCCTGCCGCGAACAGGTGTCTGATGGTGGTCTTCATGTGGGTCTCCTCCCTCGTTGCATGATCTCTCCGGGTTCAGGGCACGAGCACGGCCCTCCCGACGACGCGCCCCTCCCCGAGCGCCCGCATCGCCGCATTCGCCTCCGCGAGCGGATAGAGCGTGGTCTGCACCGGCGGCACCTTTCCCGCGCGGGCGAGGTCGACCAGCTCGCGGAATTCCGGCAGGCTGCCGACGACCGAGCCGAGGATGCTCACCGCCTTGAGCGGGATGAGCGGCAGCGGCCAGTCGGAGGCACCGCCGAACAGCCCGACGAGGACCATCCTGCCGCCCTTGCCCAGCAGGTCGAAGGCCAGGCCCGCCGTCGCGGGCGCGGCGACGAAGTCGATCACCGCGGGCACCACCGCCCCGACGGCCTCCCGGACCTGCGCCAGCGCGTCGGGCGCGGTGCCGTCGACCACATGTCCCGCGCCGGCCCTGAGCGCCGCCTCGCGCTTGGCCGGGTCGATCTCCACCACCACCGGCGGCAGCCCCCCGAGCGCCAGCGTCAGCCCGATGCACATGAGCCCGAGCCCGCCGGCGCCGATGAGGACGAGCGGCACCTCCGCGATGGTCTCCTCCACCTTCTTGAGCGCGGAAAAGGAGGTGAGGCCGGAACAGGCCAGCGGCGCCGCCCGCGCCGGATCGAGATCGCCGATGTCAAACAGGTAGCGCGGATGCGCGACGCGCAGCGTGCTCGCGAACCCGCCATCCGTGTGGAAGCCGAGGTTGCGCGGGGTGGGGCAGAAATTCTCCCGCCCCTCGAGGCAGACACGGCAGCCGCCGCAGCCCTGCCAGGGATAGACGACATAGGTGCGCGCGGGGTCGAGCCCCGTCGCCTCCGGGCCGCAGGCCGCGATCTCCCCGGCGATCTCGTGGCCGAGGATCACCGGCAGCTCGAGCCCCCGGCTGGCGAAGTCCAGCCGCCGGCCATGGCCGAGATCGTACTCCCCGCTGTGGATGTGCAGATCGCTGTGGCACAGCCCCGCGGCGGTGATGCGCAACAGCACCTCGCTGCCTGTCGGCGCGGCCTCTTCCCGCTCCTCGTGCACCAGGGGCGCGGCGAATTCGTGCATGCATTCACAATACATCTCGTCTCCAGTCCGGACAGTGGGATCGCCCCCCGAACGGCGCAAATCCGGTGCCACGCGCGCCGCGACCGGCGGCGCGGCCACGCCCGGAAATCTCCCGCCTTCCCCGGTTCTGGCACGCCCCTTGCGTAAGGGTCGGGCAAGAGCCCCCGGCGGCGGGGCACCACGCGTTTAAGGAGGGAATTCGGGATGGGTTTTGAAGAGATCGAGTATTTCGAGGAGGGCCCTGTGGGGGTGATCACGCTGAACCGTCCGGACCACGGGAACATGTTCACGGCGCGGATGTGTCACGAGATCCGGGACTGTATCGAGGGGATCCGTCGGGAGACGCGGACGCGTGTGGTGGTTCTGACGGGGGCGGGGGAGCGGTTCTTCTGCATCGGGGGCCAGAAGGACGGGATGGAGCAGACGACGCTGTATGCGGGGACGCTGCCGGTTCTGGAGATGTACGAGGCGATCGACAAGCTCCAGAAGCCGGTGATCGCCTCGGTGAACGGGTTCGCGGTGGGGGGCGGCAACGTGTTGCAGGTGGTCTGCGACGTGACGATCGCGAAGGAGAGCGCGGTGTTCCGGCAGGTGGGTCCGATGATGGGGTCGTTCGATGCGGGCTACGGGACGTGGTATCTGGAGGATCTCGTGGGCAAGAAGCGGGCCAAGGAGATCTGGTATTGCAACCGCAAGATGACGGCGGCGGAGGCGCTGGAGATCGGGATGATCAACCGGGTGGTTCCGGACGACCAGCTTGCGGAGAAGACGCGGGAGTTCGCGCTGGAGATCGCGGACCGGGGGTCCTTTGCGCTGGCGGCGATCAAGGGGGCGTTCAACGCGCGCCACGGCGGTGTGGGGGGCCTGTCGCGGGTGACGCACGACCTTCTTCTGACGCAATACCTGCGCTCTGCGGAGCACGGGGAGCTCAGCGAGAGCTTCAGCGGGCGGCGGCGTCCGGACCCGTCGAAATTCGGCCAGTGAGCAGGGGAGGCAGAGGATGAAACCGTTCCTGACACTTCACGATCCGGGCACGGCGCGGGGCTATTACGAGGCCGGGCTGTGGCGGGGGGAGACCTTCTACGGGCTTCTGGCGCGGCATGCGCAGGCGCGGCCGGAGGCGATGGCGCTGCGCGACGGGCGGGTGTTCCTGGACTGGCAGGGACTGAAGGCGCGGGTCGACGCGATGGCCGACAACCTTGTGGAGGAGGGCCTGGTGGCGGGGGACCGTCTGTCGGTGTGGATGTCGAACCGTGTGGAGGTGGTGATCACCTTCCTGGCCTGCGCGCGGGAGGGGATCGCCTGCAACCCGTCGCTGCACCGCAGCTACACCTGCGCCGAGATCGTGGAGCTTCTGAACGAGCTGGGGGCGCGGGCGCTGGTGACGGAGCCGGGCTGGGGCGCGGACCGGGCGGAGCGGGACTTCGAGGCGATGCTGTCGGAGGTGCCGAGCCTGGGGAAGGTCTATACGCCGGAGCGGTTTCCGGGCCATATCACGCAGGTGAACCGGGTGGCGCATGGCAACCCGGACAGCGTGGTCTACCTGGCCTTCACCTCGGGGACGACGGGGCGGCCGAAATGCGTGATGCATTCGAGCAACACGCTTCTGGCGAATGCGCGGGACCTGGCGCGGGACTGGGCGCTGTCGGATCAGTCGGTGATCCTGACGCTGAGCCCGTTCTCGCATCACATCGCCTGGGTGGCGCTGGGGCAATGGCTGGTGTGCGGCGGGACGCTGGTGATGGACGACCCGCCGGAGGGGATGAGCCGGCTGGACTGGATCACGGAGACGGGGGCGACCTATGTTCTGGGGGTGCCGACGCATGCGATGGACATCCTGGCCGAGCAGAAGCGGCGGGGTCTGGAGCGTCTGGGGCAGGTGCAGACCTTCTACATGGCGGGGGCGCCGATCCCCGAGGTGGTGGCGAAGGCCTTCGTAGACCAGGGGATCGCGCCGCAGAACATCTACGGGATGACGGAATGCTCGTCGCATCAATACACCCATCCGGGGGATCCGCCGGAGGTGTGGATCCGGACCTGCGGGCGGGGCGGTCCGGCCTATGAGGTGCGGATCTGGGACCCGGAGGATCCGGACCGGGAGCTTGCGCCCGGCCAGTCGGGGGAGATCGGCGGGCGCGGCGCGGCGATGATGCTGGGATATTTTGCCAACCAGGCGGCGACGGAGCGGACGATGAACCGGCACGGCTACCTGCTGTCGGGCGACCTGGGCTCGTTCGACGGGCAGGGCAACCTGCGGATCGAGGGGCGGATCAAGGACCTGATCATCCGGGGCGGTCACAACATCTTCCCGTCGCGGATCGAGGCGCTGGCGCTGAGCCATCCGCGGGTGGAGAAGGCGGCGGCGTTCGGGGTTCCGGACGCGCGCCTGGGGGAGAAGGTGTGCCTTGCGGTGATCGGCGATGTGGGCGCGGCGGAGATGCTGGCGCATCTGGCGCGGGAGGGGCTGTCGAAATTCGACATGCCGGAATGGTTCGCGGCGGTGGAGGACCTGCCGCTGACGGCGAGCGGGAAGATCCTCAAGCGCGAGCTGGCGCAGATGGTGGCGCGGGGCGCGCTGTCGCCGGAGCCGGTGCGCTACGGGGCGCGGAAACAGGGGGTGTGAACGGATGGCAGTAGACCTCGAGCGGGAGGGCGGGCTTGCCGTGCTGCGGCTGAACCGTCCGGAGGCGCTGAACGCGCTGTCCTTCGCGGTGCTGGACGAGATCGGCGCGGCGCTGGACGCGGTGGCGGCGATGGCGGGGGTGCGGGCGCTGCTGGTGACCGGGGCGGGGGAGAAGGCGTTCTGCGCCGGCGCCGACATCAAGGAGCTGCGCCACCGGTCGCTGGCCGAGCAGAAGCACGGGGCGGAGCTGGGGCAGGCGGTCTTCGCGAAGCTGGACCGGCTGCCGGTGGCCTCCGTGGCGCTGGTGAACGGCTATGCCTTCGGCGGCGGGGCGGAGCTGGCGATGGCCTGCACCTTCCGGCTGGCCGCGCCGCAGGCGGCGTTCGGCCTGCCGGAGATCAAGCTGGGGCTGATCCCCGGCTATGGCGGCACGCAGCGGCTGCCGCGGCTGGTGGGGGAGGCGCGGGCGCTGGAGCTGATCCTGACCGGGCGCACCGTGCCGGCGGCGGAGGCCGAGCGGATCGGGCTGGTGAACGCGGTGGCGGAGGGCGACCTGCTGGAGGCGGGGCGGGCGTTCGCCGGGCGGTTCACGCGCTACAGCCTGCCGGTGCTGGAGCTGGCGCGGCGGGCGGTGCAGCGGGCCGGGGACACGGCGCTTCAGGCGGGGCTGGAGACCGAGGCGGATCTCTCGACGCTGGCCTATCGCACGGCGGATGCGGAGGAGGGCATGGCCGCCTTCGAGGAGAAACGCAAACCGGAGTTCAGGGATGGCTGAGGGACAGATCGTGGTCACGGGGGCGTCGAAGGGGATCGGGGCGGCGATTGCCGCGGAGCTCGAGGGGCGGGGCCATCCGGTGGTCTGCCTGTCGCGCTCGGGCCGGGGGCCGGCGGGGCGGCAGATCGCCTGCGACATGACCGAGGAGGCGGCGGTCGCCGCGGCCTTTGCGGCGATCGCGGCGGAGGGCCCGGTGGCGGGTCTGGTGAACAATGCGGGGGTGCATATCGGCGGGCCGATCGCGGCGCTGAGCGTGGAGAGCTTCGAGGAGACGATGGCGCTGAACGCGACGGCGGTGATGGTGGCGGCGCGGGAGGCCTATCCGCACCTGCGCGCGGGAGGCGGCGGCACGATCGTCAACATCGGCTCGTTCTTCGACAAGCTGGGCGTGCCCGACAACCTGGCCTATTGCGCCTCCAAGGCGGCGGTGGCGGCGATGACGCGCTGCATGGCGGTGGAATGGGCGCGCGACGGGATCCGGGCGCTGACGGTGGCGCCGGGCTATATCGAGACCGACCTGAACCGCGACTACCTCGCGCGCGAGAAGGTGCGCGCCTGGATGCGCAGCCGGATCCCGACGGGGGCGCCGGGCCGGCCCGAGGACGTGGCGCGGCTGGTCGCGGCGCTGTTCGGGGAGGACATCGGCTTTCTGACCGGGGAGACGATCTACATCGACGGGGCACAGGGGATGAACCACTGATGAACATGCATGAGCGGATGCTGCAAGGCCGCGGCTGGAACGACGAGGAGCGCGCGATCCTCGAGCAGGTGCAGCGCATGAGCGACGAGGTGATCGCGCCGAATGCGGAGCGGGTGGACGCGACCGGCGAATTCCCCTGGGAGAATGTCGAGGCGATCAACGCGCTCGGGCTGAACGCGGTCTTCGTGCCGGAGGAATATGGCGGCATGCCGATGTCCTACCGGCTCTACCTGGAGATCGTGGCGATCCTCTCGGAGGCCTGCGCCTCGACCGGGATCATCTATGCCACGAATTACCACGGGATGAAGCCGCTGATCGAATACGGCAGCGCCGAGCAGAAGGCGCGCCTGCTGCCGGCCATCGCCGAGGGCGGGCTGGGCGCGCTGGCGATCACCGAGCCCACCGCCGGCTCGGACGCGACCGGGATGAAGACCTCCTTCACGCCGGAGGGCGAGGAGATCGTGGTGAAGGGCAGCAAGATCTTCATCACCAATGGCGACGTGGCCGACCGGATCCTGCTGTTCGGCAAATGGGCCGGGATCGCGGAGCCGAAGAAGGCGATCTCCGTGCTGGTCCTCGAGAAGGGGGCCGAGGGGTTCAGCGTGATCTCGAAAGAGAAGAAGATGGGCCACCACGGCTCCTCGACCTGCGCGCTGTCCTTCGACACCGTCCGCGTGCCGCGCGCCAACCTGGTCGGGGAGCCGGGCGAGGGGCTGAAGATCCTGCTGGGCTCGCTCAACCGCTCGCGGCCCTCGGTGGCGGCGCATGCGCTCGGCATCGCGCGGGCGGCGTTCCGCGACATGGTCGCCTATGGCAGCGACCGGGTCCAGGGCGGCAGGCGGGTGCTCGACTTCCAGGGCAACCAGTTCATGCTGGCGGACCTGGCCAGCGAGCTCGTGCTGGTGGAGAGCTGGCTCGACCATGTCGCCGGCCTGGTCGACGGCGGGGCGGAGGAGTTCGGCATGGAGGCCTCGGTGGCGAAGATGCGCGCCTCGGACCTGGCGATGCGGATGGCCACGGAATGCGTGCAGGTCCACGGCGGCTACGGCTATTGCCGGGACTACCGGGCGGAGCGGCTGATGCGCGACGCGAAGATCACCCAGATCTGGGAGGGGACCAACCAGGTCCACCGCCAGCTCATCGGACGGAGTTTTATCAGGAAATGACCGATATCAGGAAAGTCGCCATCTGCGGTGCGGGTGGCACCATGGGCGCGGGCATCGCCATCGTCGCGGCCCGCGGCGGGTTCGAGACCGTCTGCTTCGACATGTCCGCCGAGGCGCTGGCGCGCCAGCGCAGGGCGGCCGGGACGTTCTTCGGCACCTCGGTCGAGAAGGGCCGGATGAGCGCCGGGGACAGGGAGGCCACGCTCGCCCGGATGAGCGACACGACCGATCTGGCCGATCTGGCGGAGTGCGACCTGGTGATCGAGGCGATCTTCGAGGATCTCGACATCAAGAAGGATCTGTTCGGCAAGCTGGACCGGATCTGCAAGGAGGGCACGATCTTCGCCTCCAACACCTCGACCCTGTCGATCACCGAGATCGCCGCCGGCTCGGGCCGGGCCGACCGCGTCGTGGGGATGCACTTCTGCCTGCCGGCGCAGGTGATGAAGCTGATCGAGATGTCGCGCGGCCTCAACACCTCGGACGAGACCTTCAGGGCCGCCTGGGCCTGGACGGAGGCCTGCGGGCAGAGCCCGGTGGAGACCCAGGACAAGCCCGGCTTCATCCTCAACGCGCTGCTGGTGCCGTTCAACAACGACGTGATCCGCGCGATCGAGGCCGGGCTCGCCTCCGCCGAGGAGATCGACCTCGCGATCCGCTCCGCGCTCGGCTACAGGATGGGGCCCTGCACGCTGCTCGACCTGATCGGGCTCGACACCCAGCTGCGGCTCGGCGAGGCCTTCTACCCGATCACGCTCGACCCGCGCGCCGCGGTGCCGCCGCTCTGCCGCCGGATGGTCGCCGCCGGGCGGCTCGGCACCAAGTCGGGCGGCGGGCTGCTCACCGGCCGCCTGCCCGAAAAGGCCGTCGAGGCCCCCGCCTACAGCCTGCGCTCCGCCGGCGAAAGCCGCTCCTTCCCCGCCGGCGATCCCTTCCTCGCCGGCGCCCGCGACGGCGACGCGGCGGAGGTCACGATCCACCTCGGCAGCGGCTTCGCCCCCGACCCCGCGAAGACCGCCGTGCTCGTCGAGCTCGACACCGAATGCCTCGGCCTGCACACCGGCGAGGACATGGGCCGCGAGGGCTCCAACGCCGTCGGCTTCGCCCGCTACCGCAACGGCGACGACCCGCCCTCCAACCTCATCGAACTGGTGCGACAGCCCGCCACCGACCCCGCCGCCCTCGCCGCCGCCCGCGCCGTGTTCGACTGCGCAGGCTTCGACGTCGTCACCTGCGCCGACCGCCCCGGCCGCATCGTCGACCGCCTCGTGCGCCCCAAATACAACGACGCCCTGCGCTTCCTCGACGACGGCCTCGCCGCCGCCGAAGAAATCGACAGGACCTGCCGCATGGGCCTCGGATACCCCGACGGCCCCATCGAACGCGTCACACGCGGCGGCCTCGCGCGCCATTGCGAAATCTCCAACAACATCTTCAAAATCACAGGACAAACCGCTTTCGCTCCACAAAGAGCACCAACAATACAAAAAATAAGGGCGAAAAGCGAATGAAGGGGGTCGTCGTCCAGTCCTTCACGCCCTTCGAGGAGGCGCGGACCGGCACGTTGCCCGATCCGGCGCCCGGTCCCGGCGAGGTCGTCGTCGACATCGAGGCGAGCGAGGCGAACTATCCCGACATCCTCTATATCGAGGGCAGGTACCAGAAGAAGCCGCCCTTTCCCTTTTCGCCCGGCCTTGCCGGGGCGGGGCGGGTGAGCCGGGTCGGCGCCGGGGTCACGGCGCCGCGCGAAGGGCAGAAGGTGCTCGTCCTGCCGCAGTACGGCAGCCATGCCGAAAAGCTCGTGGCCCCGGCGGAATTCTGTTTTCCGATGCCGGAGGAGATGCCCTGCACGGTCGCGGCCGCCTTCGGGCTCGTATACCAGACCGCCTATTTCGCGCTCACGGACCGCGCCCGGATCGCGCCGGGCGAGCGCGTGCTGGTGCTTGGCGCGACGGGCGGGATCGGCATGGCCGCGGTCCAGCTCGCGAAGGCGCTCGGCGCGGGACAGGTGATCGCGGCGACGCGCGGGGCGGAGGGGGCGGACTTCGCCCGCGCCCTCGGGGCGGATGCCACGGTGGATTCCGGCATGGAGAACCTGCGCGACGGGCTACGCGCGGCGGTGATGGCGGCCACGGAGGGGCAAGGCGCGGATGTGGTCATCGACCCGGTGGGCGGCGCGCTGTCCGCGGCGGCGCTGCGCACGATGGCCTGGTGCGGGCGGCTCGTGGTGGTTGGCTTCGCCTCCGGCGAGATCCCGAGCTTTGCGGGCAATTACCTGCTGGTGAAAAACATCTCGGTCTCGGGCCTGCAATGGACGGATTACCGCGCGCGCCAGCCGGAGCGGGTGCGGGACGCGCAGGCGCATATCTTCGCGCTCTGGAGCGAGGGCCGGCTCGCGCCGAGGATCAGCGCGACGCTGCCGCTCGACCGGATCACCGAGGCGCTCCGCGCGCTGTCCACCGGATCGGCGCGGGGCAAGATCATTCTGACAACCGGGAAGGCAGGGGACGCAGGGGCATGAGCGGGATAGACACCACAGGACAGATCGGCGTGATCGGCGCCGGGACGATGGGCGCGGGGATCGCGCAGCTCGCGGCGGCGGCGGGCCATGAGGTGCTGCTCTACGATGCGGTCGGGGGCGCGGCGGACACCGGCAGGGCGCGCGTGGCAGAAGGGCTGGAAAAGCTCGTCTCCCGCGGGAAGATGACGGCGGAGGCCGTGGAGGCGCTGGTGGGACGGATCCGGGTCGCGGCCGACCTGTCCGATTTCCGCGGCGTCGCGCTCGTCGTCGAGGCCATCGTCGAGAAGCTCGAGGTCAAGCGGGCGGTCTTCGCCGAGCTCGAGGGGATCGTGGGGCCGGAGGCGATCCTCGCAAGCAACACCTCCTCGATCTCCGTCACCTCGATCGCGCGCGATCTCGAGCATCCGGAGCGGGTCGTGGGCATGCATTTCTTCAATCCCGCCCCGATCATGAAGCTCGTGGAGGTGATCTCCGGCGTCGCGACCGCGCCCGGCGTGGCGCAGAGGGTGTTCGACACGGCCGAGGCCTGGGGCAAGGTCGCGGTGCATGCGAAATCGACGCCGGGTTTCATCGTCAACCGCGTGGCCCGGCCCTATTATGCCGAGGCGCTGCGGCTCCTCGAGGAGCAGGTGGCCGATCCGGCGACGCTCGACGCGCTGCTCACCGAAGGCGGCGGGTTCCGCATGGGGCCGTTCACGCTGATGGACCTGATCGGGCATGACGTGAATTACGCGGTGAGCCAGTCGGTCTTCGACGCCTATTACCAGGAGCCTCGGTTCCGGCCCTCGCAGATCCAGCTCGAACTGGTGAACGCCGGGCGGCTCGGACGCAAGAGCGGGCGCGGGTTCTACGACTACGGCACCGGGGCGGAGGCGCCCGCGCCGCGGACCGAGACGGCGGAAGGGACCGGGGCGGAGGGCTTTGCCCTCGGGGAGCCCGGCGAGATCGACGGGGTGAGGATCCTGCCCTCCGACGGGCGGCGCGCCCGTGCGGTGGCGACGGCCGAAGGCGCGCCAGCGATCGTCCACGATCTCATCGTGCCCGGCGAGACGACGCGCCTGGGCTTTGCCGCCTCGCCCGACGTGCCCGAGGCGGCGATCGCGCGCTTCGTCGCCACGCTGGCGGCACAGGGGATCGCGGCGACGCATCTGCCGGACTGGCCGGGGCTCGTGGTGCTGCGCACCGTCGCGATGCTCGCCAACGAAGGTTTCGAGGCGGTCATGCAGGGCGTGGCCGATGCCGGCGCGGTGGACGCCGCGATGCGCCATGGCGTGAACTACCCCCGCGGGCCGATCGGCTGGGCGCGCGAGATCGGCCTCGGCCGGGTCGTCGCGACGCTCGACCATATCCACGCGCTGACCGGCGATCCGCGCTACCGCGCCTCGCTCGCCTTGCGCATCGCCGCCGAGGATGCGGCGTGACATCGACACGGAAAGGAGACACGCGATGAAAATCAACAAGGCCGGATCCGGCCCCTCGAGCTGGGCGCCGCCGGAGAGCTTCACCGGGACCGTCCGCCGCGATCCGCTGATCGGGTCGGAGGCGCCGGGCCGCGTCTCCACCGGGCTCGTCACCTTCGAACCGGGCGCGCGCACGGCCTGGCACACCCATCCGGCGGGCCAGATCCTGATCGTAACCGCCGGGCGCGGCTGGGTCCAGACCGAGGGCGGCCCGCGCAAGGAGGTGACGCCGGGCGATTCCGTCTGGTTCCCGGCGGGGGAAAAACACTGGCACGGCGCGACGGCGACCACGGCCATGACCCATATCGCCGTGACGGAATCGGTGGACGGAAGCGCCGTGACCTGGCTCGAACACGTCACGGACGACCAGTATCACGGCTGAGGCCGGGCCGCCGCCCGCCGATGCCCCTGTTGCAAGGAGAGACGGATGCCCTTCCTGAAATCGCTGCCCGAAAACGCCGGGCCGCCGCATGTCTTCAAACGCCATCCCGAGGTCTACGGGCCGTTTTCGGAGATGAGCGAGGCGCTGATGAACGGGCCCTCGCCCCTGTCCCAGGCGGAGCGCGAGCTGATCCTCGCCTATGCCGCGGGGGTGATGGGCTGCGATTTCGTCTATACCGGCCATTCCGAGGTGGCCTATGCCCGCGGCATCCCGCGCGGCACGCTCGAGGCGCTTCTCGAGGACCCGGACAGCGCCCCGGTGAACGACAGGCTGCGTCCGCTCCTCGCCTTCGTGCGCAAGCTCGCGGCCGATCCGAACGGGATGCGGCAGGAGGATGCCGACGCGGTCTTTGCCGCGGGCTGGGACGAAGACGCGCTGCACGATGCGGTGGCGGTGACGGCGCGGGCGGGTTTCATGCACCGGCTGGTGCAGGGGATGGGCTTTGCCCCGCTCGATCCCGAAGTGGCGAAAAGCCATGCCGGCAAGCGCGTCGAACATGGCTATGTGAACATCTACCGCACCTTCCGCAAGCCGGGCTGACCGGCTGCGGCGATCCGGCCCGGCGCGAGGCCGGGCCGGCGCGTGTCACTCTCCGCGCGCTTCGGTGAGCTTCCCGCGGAAGGTCTCGAGCGCCTCGGAGCCCGGCTTGCCGCGCCGGTCGAGCGTCGAGGTCCAGTCCTCGGACACGACGGTGAGCATCTCGTCGAGCCGCGCGACCTCCTCTTCGCTGAATTCGTGGACCTCGAACCCGTTCGCGACGAGCTCATCGCGCGTCGCCGCCTCGTTCTCGTCGACGAAGGAACAATAATTGTCGTCGGTCGCGACACCCGCCTCGAGGAAGGCCGCGCGCACGTCCTCGGGGAGGGACTGGAGCCTTTGCTCCGTCATCAGCAGCAGCACCGCGGTGGAGGCGAAGCCGTAGCCGGTGACACCGTAATTCGCGACGTCGTTCAGGTCGTACTGATCGGTGCTCAGGTAGGTGAACATCACCCCGTCGAGCGTGCCGCGCGACAGCGACTGGTAGATGTCGGGCGAGGACATCTTCACCGGGACGCCGCCGAGGGTCGAGACCTCGAGTTCCATCGCGCCGCCCGCGGTGCGCAGTTTCAGCCCGTCGAAATCGTCGAGCGAGCGGACGGGAACGCGGGTGATCGCGGAATAGGGCGGAAAGACGAGATAGGACAGCGGCCGCACGCCGAGCGGCGCGAGATCGTTGGTCTGGATCAGGCCGCCGGGATCGGACATGCTGCGCAGCGCATAGGCGCCTTCGCAGGCGTTCCGCACGAGGCCCGGCATCTCCAGCACGCCCATCAGCGGCAGCTTGTCGGTGTGATAGCCGATCCCGACCTCGACCACGTCGAGCGCGCCCGCCTTCAGCAGCTCCAGAAGCTGCGCGGCCTTTCCCGCCTGCTGGGCGGGATAATATTCGAACTCGACCGCGTCACCGAGCGTCTCCCTCACCTGGTCCATCCAGTAGGTCGTGCCCTGCATCGCCACGTGATGGGTTTCGGGGACGAAGGAGGCGACCTTGAGCTTCAGCGCCTCCTGCGCGGCGGCACCCTGCACCGCGCCGAGCGCCGCGCAGCCGAGCGCCACGGCCATTTTCCAGTATTTCATCATTCTACTCTCCCTTGTTGCGGATCGCCGTCGGGCGGGCGATCCTCGGGAGGGCCGTGCAAATTCGCTGCCACCGGCGGCGCTCAGCCGGCGAGGCGATAGACGCGCTCGGCCGTGCCACTGAAAATCAGGCGCTTTTCCTCCTCCGAACAGCCGGCGGCGATCCGCTTGAACATGTTCCAGACCGTGCCATAGGGAAAGCCGACCCGGTCCACCGGGAAGTTGGAGGAAACCATGCAGCGCGCCGCCCCGAACATCTCCAGGCAGGGTTCGAGATAGGGCCGCCACAGGTCCGCCAGTTCCTCCGAGGTCAGCGGCCGTTCCGCCGTGGTGAAATCCCAGTTCGCCAGGTTCATGAGGATGCCGCCGAGCTTCACCGACACGTTCGGGCAGGTGGAAAGCTCCTTCATCCAGCGCGTCCAGTCCGCGAGGTTTTCGCGCTCCCGCCCGGCATAGGAGGCATGGCCGACCGGGCTTGCCGTATGGATCAGCACGATATTCGCCTCCGGATGCGCCCGCGCCATGGCCGTCACGTCGGGCAGTTGCGGATGATAGATGCTCGCATCGAAACTGAGCCCCAGCCGCGTCAGCCGGCGCAGCCCCTCGGCAAAGCGCGGATCGACGAAGCGGTGCGGCGCATCGGCGCTCCACTTACCCTTCACCACCGGATCGGCATCCCATTTCGCGCGGTCGCGCACCCCGCGGAACCGCCCGTTCGCCGCCTCGAGATGGGCGGCAAGCGCCTCCTCGACCCGGTCGCCGAGGGTCAGATCGACATGGCCGACGATGGCCTGCGCCACCTTCGCGCGGGTCAGCCGACCGCTCGCGGCCATCGCTGCCTGCCCGACGGCGAATTCCGTCTCGCCCACGGGCCGGAGGTGCTCCGGCCCCCCGGCGCGATAGAAGGCGCCGCATTCGACATAGACGGAGCCGGTGACATTGTGGCCCGAGGCCGCGATGTCCGCGGCATGTTCGGGCAACAGATAGGGCCTGTCGGGAAACAGGCGCCACAGATGCAGATGCGTGTCCACGATCGGCAAATCCGGCTCGAGCGGCGCCTCGGGCCGCGCCCGTGCCAGAAAGTCCTCGTCGGGCGCGTGGACCCCGCCCCAGATCGTCTCGTCCTGCCGCCCATCCATGACCTGCGCGCCTCCTCCTCGCCCAAACGCCCCCGCCGCTGCCGCGGAGCCGTGCCGGGAGATGCAATCCGCGTGCCTTTTCGCCCCGGCAGGCCGCCGGACCGGCGCGGCGCGATATGGCACGTCCATTGCTTGAGACCGGGGGTGTCCCGGAAATGGCGCATCGCGCGGGCGAGGAGGACCAGCCCTGCGGATGACAGGGACGCCAGACAACAGGGAGAGACATCCAATGACCAAGACGACCCTTCTCAGCCCGATCGCCCTTGCCGCCGCGCTGTTCGGCGCGGCCGGCCCGGCGACGGCACAGGACGCGATCTCCGACGGGGTGGTGCGGATCGGCGTGCTCAACGACCGCAGCGGCCTCTATGCCGACATGGCGGGCGAGGGCTCCGTGGAGGCCGCGCGCATGGCGGCCGAGGAATTCGGCGGCGAGGTCGCCGGCGTGCCGGTGGAGATCGTCTTCGCCGACCACCAGAACAAACCCGACGTGGGCGTGAGCATCGCGCGCAAATGGTATGATGCGGACGGCGTGGACGTGATCATGGACATCGGCAACTCGGCGGTGAGCCTTGCGGTCAACGAGCTGGTGAAGAACAACAACAAGCTTGTGCTGCACACCTCCGCCTCGGCGGCGCTGAGCGGCGAGGACTGCGCGCCGCGTTCGGTGCAATGGCAATACAGCGTCTTCTCCGCGGCGGACAAGGTCGTGACCCAGCAGATGATCGACGAGGGGCTCGACAGCTTCTTCATCATCGCGGTCGACTACGCCCTGGGGGATTCGATCATCGAGACCTTCACGAATTCCATCGAACGGATGGGCGGGGAGATCGTCGGGGTGGTGCGTCATCCGCTCAACACGCCCGACATGAGTTCCTACCTGCTCCAGGCACAGGCCTCCGGCGCGAAGGGCATCATGCTCGCCAATGCCGGCACCGATCTCGGCACCGCCGTGCGGCAGGCGATGGAATTCGGCGTCACGCCGGGGGTGCAGCTTCTCGCCGCCGCGCTGACGACGGATGTGATCGACGCCAACGGCCTCGACGTGATGCAGGGCGTGCAGGTGCTGTCGCAATACAACATGTACCGCAACGAGGAAGGCCGCGCCTGGCTCGAGGCCTTCGCGGAGCGCCACGGCACCACCCCGAGCAGCCTTCAGGCCGGCACCTATTCGGCGGCGCTCAACTACCTGAAGGCGGTGGACGCCACCGGCACGGATGACGCCGACACCGTGCTCGACTGGCTGAAGGAGCAGGAGATCAACGACGCCTTCGCGAGCAGCGGGCACATCCTCGACAACGGGCTGCATTCCCACGACATGTATCTCGCGCGGATCAAGGCGCCGGACCAGTCCGAAGGGCCCGGGGATTATTTCGACGTGATCGAGGTGCTGCCGGGCGAGGTCGCCAATGTCGCACCCGAGGACAGCGGCTGCCCGCTCGTCGGCAACTGAAACCCGTGGGACGGACGGTCCGCGGACCGTTCGCCTCACCACCACCTTTCCGGAGTTCGACGATGGTCAGCACAGCCGAACGATCCCGCGCCGCGCCCGGCGGAGCGGCACCCGCACCTATCCTGAACGTCAGCGGCCTGGGCCGCCGGTTCGGCGCCTTCGTCGCGGTGAAGGGCGTCGACATCCGCGTGGAGGAGGGCAGCATCCATGCGCTGATCGGCCCGAACGGCGCGGGCAAGACCACCGTCTTTTCCATGCTGTCGGGCTTCCTGAAGCCGACCGAGGGCCGCATCGAATATCGCGGCACGGACATCACCGGCGCGGGGCCGACGCAGGTCGCGCGCCGCGGCATGATCCGCTCCTTCCAGATCTCCGCGACCTTCGCCCATCTCAGCGTGCACGAGAATGTCCGCGTCGCGCTCCAGCGCAAGGCCGGGCTGGCGTACCAGTTCTGGAGCCCGGAATCGCGGCTCGACCGGCTCGACGCGCGGGTCGCGGAGCTCCTGGCGGAGGTCGGGCTCGCGGCGGAGCGCGACACGCTGGCGGTCAACCTCAGCTACGGGCGCAAGCGGATGCTCGAGATCGCCACGACGCTCGCGGTCGATCCCGACCTCCTGCTGCTCGACGAACCGATGGCGGGGATGGCGCATGAGGATGTGGAGCGGGTCGTGGAGCTGATCCGGCGCATCTCCGACGGCCGCACGATCCTCATGGTGGAACACAACCTGTCCGTGGTGCGCAACCTCTGCGACCGCATCACGGTGCTCCAGCGCGGGGAGGTGATCGCCGAGGGCAGCTATGCGCAGGTGTCCGCAAACCCGCAGGTCCGCGAAGCCTATATCGGCACGGAGGCATGACGATGACCGCTGATCCCATCCTGACCGTCGAGGGGCTCGAGGCGTGGTATGGCGAAAGCCAGGCCCTGTTCGGCGTCACGCTCGACCTGCACGAGGGCGAGACCGTCACGATCCTGGGGCGCAACGGCGCGGGCAAGTCCACGACGCTGCGCAGCATCGTCGGGCTGATCCGCAAGCGGCAGGGCGCGATCCGCCTGCGCGGACAGGATCTCATGGCGCTGCCGGTGCACAGGGTCGCGCGCACCCGGATCGGCTATGTCCCGGAGGAGCGCGGCATCTTCGCCAGCCTGAGCGTCGAGGAAAACCTGTTCCTGCCCCCGGCCGTCGCGGAGGGCGGCATGAGCCTTGAACAGATCTACGAGATGTTCCCCAACCTGTACGAGCGCCGCGACAGTTCCGGCACCCAGCTTTCGGGCGGCGAACAGCAGATGCTCGCCATCGCGCGGGTGCTCAGGACCGGCGCGAACGTGCTGCTGCTCGACGAGCCGACCGAAGGTCTCGCCCCGGTGATCGTCGAGCGGATCGGCAAGCTGCTGACCAGGCTCAAGGAGATGGGCCACACCATCCTGCTCGTCGAACAGAATTTCCGCTTCGCCGCCCGGATCGCGGACCGCTTCTTCGTGCTCGAGAACGGCGCGGTCGTGGCCGAACTCACCCGTGACGAGGTGGCGGCCGATCCCGACGCGCTCGGAACATATCTGGAGGTCTGAACCATGAACACGACCATGATCGTCGGGCAATTGCTGGTCGGGCTGATCAACGGCTCCTTCTATGCGCTGCTGTCGCTCGGAATGGCGGTGATCTTCGGGATGCTGCATATCGTCAACTTCGCCCATGGCGCGCTCTACATGCTCGGGGCCTTCTCGGCCTATCTCGCGCTGCACTGGTTCGGGATCAACTACTGGGCCGCGCTCATCCTGGCGCCGCTCGCCGTCGGCCTGTTCGGCGCGGTGATCGAACGCACGATGCTCTCGCGCCTGCGCACGCTCGATCCGATCTACGGGCTGCTCCTCACCTTCGGGCTGACGCTCATCCTCGAGGGGCTGTTCCGCTACTGGTTCGGCTCCTCGAGCCGCCCCTATCCGCCGCCGCCCGAACTGCGCGGCGCGGTGCAGATCGCCGGCATCTATTTCCCGATCTACCGGCTCTGGATCGTCGGTGCCTCGCTCGCCGTCTGCCTCGCCACATGGTATTTCATCGAGCGCACCCGGCTCGGCGCATATCTGCGCGCCTCGACGGAGAACGCGCCGCTCGTGCAGGTCTTCGGCGTCAACGTGCCGCTGCTCGTGACGCTCACCTACGCGGGGGCCGCGGGGCTCGCCGGTCTCGCCGGCGTGCTGGCCGCGCCGGTGTTCCAGGTCAGCCCGCACATGGGCTCCAACCTGCTGATCCTCGTCTTCGGGATCGTGGTGATCGGCGGCATGGGCTCGATCCGCGGGGCGATCGTCGCGGGCTATGCGCTCGGCATCGTCGAGGGGCTCACGAAGGTCATCTATCCCCAGGGCTCCTATATCGTCATCTTCATCGTCATGGCCGCGGTCCTGCTGATCCGGCCCAGCAGCTACGCGGCACGGGAGGGCTGAACCATGTCCGATACCAGCGTCACCTCCGGCAACCGGGTCATACGCGGCGGCGACCGCCGCACCCTGATCGGCACCGTCCTCATCCTGATCCTTCTGGGCCTCGCCCCGCAGGTGATCTACCCCGTCTTCGTCATGAAGCTGATGTGCTACGCGCTCTTCGCGGCGACCTTCAACCTGCTGTTCGGCTATGCCGGCCTGCTGTCCTTCGGCCATGCCGCCTTCTGGGGGGCGGGGGCCTATCTCACCGCCCATGCCGCGAAGGTCTGGGGCTTCGGCCCGCTCGCCGCCCTCGGCACCGGCATGGTGGTCGCCGCCGCGCTCGGCACGGTGATCGGCCTGCTCGCGATCCGGCGCAAGGGCATCGAATTCGCGATGATCACGCTCGCCATGGCCGAGCTGGTTTCCTTCATCGCGCATCAGATGCCCTTCACCCATGGCGAGGACGGCATCCAGGGCGTGCCCCGCGGCCATCTCTTCGGCCTGATCGACCTCGGCGTGCCCGCGAATATCTACGTCTTCGTGCTCTGCGTCTTCATCTTCGGCATGTTCGTGCTGTGGCGCACGGTGCATTCGCCCTTCGGCCATGTGCTGCGCGCCATCCGCGACCACGAGAACCGCGCGATCTCGCTCGGCTACGACGTCGCCCGCTACAAGCTCGCGGCCTTCGTCATCTCTGCCGTGATCGCTGCCCTCGCCGGCGGGACCAAGACGCTCGTCTTCCAGTTCGCGGTGCTCGAGGACGTGAGCTTCCACCTCTCCGGGCAGGTGGTGCTGATGACGCTGCTCGGCGGGATCGGCCGGTTCTACGGTCCGCTCGCCGGCGCGGCCATCGTCGTCGGGCTCGAGAGCTTCCTCGCGACCTCCTCCTTCCCGGCGCCGGTGATCACCGGCTTCGTCTTCGTCCTCTGCGTCATGCTGTTCCGGCGCGGCGTGATCGGCGAACTCGCGGAAAGGCTGAAACGATGAGCGGCGCGGTCCTGCACCCCGGACAGGTCGCCGTCGTCACCGGCGGGGCGGCGGGGATCGGCTTCGCGCTCGCCGCGGCCTTCCTCGGCCGCGGGCTGCGCGTGGTGCTGGCCGACCGAGACACCGGGACGCTCGACGCCGCCGCCGCCCGGCTCGCCGCAGCGGGCCATTCGGTGCGCACGGTCCCGACCGACGTGTCCCGGCCCGAGGACATGCGCCGCCTGCGCGAGACGGTGCTCGCGACCGAGGGCCGCGTCGACATCCTCGTCAACAATGCCGGGATCTATCCCGGAATGCAGCCGGTCTGGACCATCGACCGCGACAGCTGGCGCGCGCTTTATGACGTGAATTACTGGGGCGTGGTGCATGGCATTCAGGAATTCGTGCCGCAGTTCATCGCCCAGGGCAGCGGCACCGTCGTGACCACCGCCTCGATGTCCGGGCTTTCGACCGTGCCCGGCTCGGCCGATTACAGCAGCGCCAAGCATGCGGTCGTCGCCCTCACCGAGACGCTGCGCGCCGATCTCGACCTCGCGGGCCACGGCGGCATCGGCGTGACGCTCCTCTGTCCCTCCGTCGTGCTTACGGACATGGGCCGGCGCGCGCTCGGTGTGTTCGAGGCCGAGGGCAATGCCGACGAGCGCAGCAGGATCGGCAGCGGCCCCGACCTCTCCGCCGTGCTGACGCCCGAGGCTTTGGCAGAGGCCGCGCTCGCCGGGATCGAGGCGGGCGACCTCTATGTGCTGCCGACGCCGCGCTCGCGCGACCGCTTCCTCGGCCGCATCCGCCCCATTCTCGCGGCCTTCGCCGCCGCCCCGATCACCCATGGCGCGCTGGAGCCCGGCGCGGCCGGGGCCATGTCCGACCCCGCAGATGAAGAGTGACACCATAGGACCGCGCCTCACCGGATACGGGCTCGCCGCCGCCCTCGGCCTCGTCGGGGGCTTTTGCTTCCAGTGGATCGGAAGCCCGCTGCCGTGGTTCCTCGGCCCGATGCTGTTCAACGCCGTCTTCGCCATTGCCGGCGCGCCCATCCTCGGCCCCGACGTGCTGCGGCCGATCGCGCTGCCGGTGCTCGGGGTGATGCTCGGTTCCGCCTTCCTGCCGGAGATCTTCCGCAATGCCGGCGCCTGGGCGCTCTCGCTCGGCCTCATCCCGTTCTACGTCGCCCTCTCGAGCGGCGTGAACTATGCCTATTTCCGAAGGATCGCCCGGCGCGACCCCGTCACCTCCTTCTTCTCGAGCGTGCCGGGCGGGCTCAACGACATGATCATCCTTGGCGAGGAATACGGCGGCGACACGCGGCAAATCGCGCTCTCGCATTCGATGCGCATCCTCGTGTCGGTGCTGTTCCTCGCGCTCACGCTCGTGCTGATGCTCGGCGTCTCGGGCCGCGCGATCCCGCGGCCGGTCACCCATCTGAGCGACATCTCCCCCGCCGGCGGCCTCGTCCTTCTGGGCTGCGCCGTCGCCGGACCCTTCCTCGGCAGGGTGCTGCGCTTTCCCGCGCGCTACCTGCTCGGCCCGCTGTTCCTGAGCGCGACGGCGCATCTCGCGGGCGCGGTGGAGAGCGGGCCGCCGACACTCCTGTCCCTGTCCGCGCAATTTGTCCTCGGCACGGGCGTCGGCGCCCGCTTCGCCGGCGTCTCCTTCGCCTCCGCCGCGCTCAGCATGCTGCACGGGATGATCTCGTCGCTGATCGCGCTGGCAATCTCCGCCGCGATCGCGGTGGTGGCGCTCCAGGCCGCGGACATCGCCTTTTTCGAGGCGTTCCTCGGCTATGCGCCCGGCGGGATGATGGAAATGAGCCTTCTGGCGCTGGCGATCGGGCAAAGCGTGGCCTATGTCACCATCGCCCATGTCACCCGCTACGTCATCGTGATGTTCACCGCACCGACGGTTTTCTCCCGCCTGAGAACCCGCTGGTAACACGGCGCGAAACCCCGCCCTGTCCCTCCCGGACGATGCCACGCGCAGCATGGCACCGCACTTGCGTCAGTCCTCCCTGTCCGCCCCGTGCCAGGGGCGGAGGCTGGCCCGGCAAGGAGGATATGTCGCCGGGCCACGAACAGGGAGGATCAAATGTTCAAGACAAGACTGATGACGGCATGCAAGGTCATGTCGGTCGTATTCACCGGCCTGGCGGCAGCCGCCCCGACCGCCGCCCAGGATCAGAAGGTGGTGATGAGCCACTCCACCAAGAGCTTCGCGTTCCTGACCTATTTCGCCGCGAACACGATGGGCTATTTCGACGATCTCGGCCTCGAGATCGAGGAGGTGCGCACCGGCTCCGGCTCCAAGGCGCTCGCCGCGATGGTGAGCGGGGATGCGGATGTCTACCTCGGCTCCACCGCGACCGCCTTCAAGTCCCGCGAGCAGGGCGTTCCGATCAAGATCTTCGCCCCGATCGTGCGGCAGCTCACCAGCAGCATCGTCGTCACCCGTGACTGGGCCGAGGAACATGGCGTCACCAAGGACAGTCCGCTCGAGGAGAAGCTCGCCGCGCTCAAGGGCGCGCGCATCGCGATCTCCGGTCCGGGCAGCGGCGCCGACCAGGCGGCGCGCTATGTGATCGCGGAGGCGGGCTTCGATCCCGACCGCGACGTGGAACTCGTCGCCATGGGCAACAACGCGGCGACCTACATGAGCGCGATGCAGGCCGGCCAGATCGACGGCTTCTCCACCTCGCCGCCGCATATCCACATCGCCGAACAGGAAGTCGACGGCGTGATCCTCATCAACATGGCGGCAGGCGAGCTGCCCGCGCTCGACGGCTATTTCTACATCGGGATGATGGCCCGCGACGGCTGGCTCGAGGACAACCCCGACACCGCGGCACGGCTGGCCGCGGCGCTGAAGATGGCGATGGATGCGGTTCACGACCCGGAGCGCAACGCCGAGGTCGGGCAGGCCGTGTACGACGGCTATTATTCCGACATGGACCGCGACCTGTTCCAGCGCGTGTGGGAGGACCAGACCATGAGCGTGCCCACGACGCTCGACATGGACGATCAGACGATGCGGGACGTCATCGCCTTCTACAACCGCTTCTCGGACCAGCAGATCGACGAGAACCTCATCTCCGAGACGGTCACCGACGAGGCGACGACTGCCGCGACGGCGCTGCTCGAATGACGCGGGTGGATGATCCAGTGACAGATCTCATCGTCTTCGAAAACGCCTCAAAGACCTTCGTGACCCCCAACGGCCCGGTCGAGGCCTCGCGGGATATCAACCTGACGGTCGAGCGCGGCGAATTCATCACCCTCGTGGGGCCGTCCGGCTGCGGCAAGTCGACCCTGCTCAACATGATCGCCGGAATCTTCCCGCCCTCGGGCGGGAAGGTTCTCTACGACGGCAACCCCGTGGAGGGCTACAACGGCCATGTCGGCTACATGACGCAGAACGACCACCTTCTGACCTGGCGCACGGTGGCGGCGAATATCGCCGTGCCGCTCGAGATCGCGGGCCTGTCCCGCGGCGAGCGCCGGGACAGGGTGGCGGAACTCGCGGATCTCGTGGGCCTGACGAAATTCGTCGACAGCTATCCCTCGCAGCTCTCCGGCGGGATGCGCAAGCGCTGCGCGCTGGCGCGGCTTCTGGCCTACAGCCCGGAGACACTGCTGCTCGACGAGCCCTTCGCGGCGCTCGATGCGCAGCTCCGCCTGCGCATGCAGATGGAGCTGCGCAGCATCGTGCACTCGCTGGGCAAGACGGTGCTCTTCGTCACCCACGATCTCGACGAGGCGGTGGCGCTCGCCGATCGCTGCGCGATCTTCACGCGCGGTCCCGGCACGATCCGCACGGTGCTCGACATCCCGCTCGAACGCGAGCGCGATCTCATGCGGCTGCGCCACGACCCGCGCTATGTCGAACTGACCGCGACACTCTGGGACGAGATGGCCCCGGATATCGCAGAAGAGGAGGCGGTGTAAGCCATGAAACTGATCCTGATCCGCCTGGTGATCCTCGTCGCGGTCATCCTCGCCTGGGAATTCGCCTCCGGTGCGCTGATCGCGGAATTCTTCATCTCGAAACCGAGCAAGGTCGCCGATGTGCTCGGCCGCTGGATCTCGAACGGCGATCTCTTCTATCACGCGGCCATCACCGCCTTCGAGGCCTTCCTCGGCTTCCTTCTCGGCGCCGCCGTGGGGATCGCCGTGGGGCTTCTGCTCGGTCGGGCGAAGCGGCTGGCGGAGGTGCTCGACCCGTTCATCATGGCCTTCTACAGCCTGCCGAAACTGGCGCTCGCGCCGCTGTTCATCCTCTGGTTCGGGATCGGGCTCGAGATGAAGATCGTGCTCACCGCGACGATCTGCTTCTTCCTCGTCTTCCTCAACACCTACACCGGGGTGCGCAGCGTGAGCCGCGAGATGATCGCGATCCTCAAGCTGATGGGCGCGAAGGAAGGGCATGTCGTGACCAAGGTCGTGATCCCCTCCGCGATCACCTGGGTCTTTGCCGGGCTGCGGATCTCCGTGCCCTATGCGCTGATCGGCGCGGTCGTGGGCGAGCTGATGGCCTCCAACCGGGGCCTCGGCTTCCTGCTGTCGAGCGCGGCGGGCGATTTCAACACGGCCGGCGTCTTTGCCGCGCTCGTGGCCATCGTCGCGCTGGCCGCCCTGCTGAACTACGGCGTCTCGGTCGCGGCCCGCATCGCGATGCCCTGGGAGCGGACCACGGAAAAGCGCGAATTCAGCATCTGAGGGCGCCGCGCCCCATCGCACCAGCGGGACATCCGGCGCCACGCGCCGGGGGTCCCATCCCCGACGACATGGACAGAAGAGTTTGCCATGACCGACATGCCACCTCCGGCCAGGCCCCCGCGGAGGGGTCACGCGACGAGCAACCGCGGCCTGCCGCCGCTGCACGAATGGGACGACGACTGGCTCGCGCTGACCGTCGAGGAGGTGATCGACCCCGACCGCCCGATCGTCGACGCGCATCACCACCTCTGGCAGCGCAAGGCGCCCTATTTCCTGCCCGAGCTCCTGGCGGACCTCACCGACGGCCACCGCATCCGCGCGACCGTCTACATGGAATGCAGCTCCATGTATCGCACCGGCGGCGACCCGGACTTCGCGAGCCTCGGGGAAATCGAATACGTGAACGGCGTCGCGGCGGAATTCGCCAGCGGCCGGCATGGCGGGATCCGTGCCTGCGCGGGGATCGTCGGGCGGGTGGACCTGCGGCTCGGGGACCGGGCGCGTGAGGTGCTTCTGGCCGCCGCCGCCCGCGCGCCGGACCGGTTCCGCGGCATCCGCCAGATGGCGGGCTGGGACGCCGACCCCGAGGTCAACATGCTGAAGGTGCCGCCGCCGCGCGGCCTGCTGGGCGACGGCGAGTTCCGCCGCGGTTTCGCCCATCTCGCGCCGCTCGGGCTGAGTTTCGACGCGCATATCTATCATCCGCAGATCCCCGAGCTCCTCGCTCTCGCGGATGCCTTTCCCGACACGGTGATCGTGGTCGATCACATCGCCGGCCTCGCGCGTCACGGTCCCTATGCGCGGGATCTCGACGAGACCTTCCGCCTCTGGCGCGACGGCGTGCGGGCGCTGGCCGAACGGCCGAACCTCTACATGAAGATCGGCGGGCTCGCGATGCGTGGCATGGGCTTCGACTTCATCGACCGCGACCGCCCGCCGCGCTCCGACGAGCTTGCCGAAGCCTGGCGGCCCTTCGTCGAAACCTGCATCGCGGCCTTCGGCCCGGCGCGCTGCATGTTCGAGAGCAATTTCCCCGTGGACCGCTGCGGCGTGTCCTACCGCACGCTGTGGAACACCTACAAGCGCCTCGCCGCCGGCCATACGGAGGCGGAGAAAACCGCGCTCTTCGCCGGAACGGCCTGCCGCGCCTACCGGCTTGCGCCGGAACTGGCAGGGGGCTGAGCCGGGACGGACGGGGAAACAGGACGTATATTCAGGAAAGGCATATCCATGACATCCGACGCATATGATTTCATCGTGGTCGGCTCCGGCTCGGCGGGCGGTGCGGTCCTCGGCCGGCTCAGCGAATCCGGCAGATACCGGGTGCTCTGCCTCGAGGCGGGCACCAAGGGACCGGGGTACGTCTTTACCAAGCCGCCGGCGGGCACGGTCTTTCTCGTCAACAATCCCAAGGTGAACTGGCGCTATTATTCCGAGCCGCACGAGAGTTTCGCCAACCGCAACATCTACGTGCCGCGCGGCAAGATGCTCGGCGGATCGAGCTCGATCAACGGCACGGTCTACAACCGCGGCCAGAAGCTCGACTACGACACATGGGCGCAGATGGGCTGCCGCGGCTGGAGCTACGACGACGTGCTGCCCTTCCTCAAGAAGCTCGAAAGCACCACGCTCGGAGAGGATGCCTATCGCGGGCGCTCCGGGCCGATCAGGGTTACGGAGGCGGCAAAGATCTCTCCCTTCTACGACCTGTTCATCAAATCCGCCAATGCCGTCGGCATCCCGAGCAATCCCGATTACAGCGGCGCGGCGCAGGACGGCGTGGCGATGGCGCAGCAGACCGTCCATCGCGGCATGCGCAGCAGCACCGCGACGCAATACCTGGCCCAGGCGCGCAGGCGGGGCAACGTCACCATCGTCACCGGGGCGGAGGCCTCGGCGCTGATCCTCGAGGGCAGGCGCTGCGTCGGCGTGCGCTACCGCGGCGAGGACGGGCGCGAGCACGAGGCGCGCGCCTCGCGCGAGGTGATCGTCTGCTGCGGGACGGCGAATTCCCCGAAGCTCCTCGAACTGTCGGGCATCGGCAATCCCGAGATCCTGTCGCAGATCGGCATCGCGCCGGTGCACGAGCTGCCGGGGGTGGGGGAGAACCTGCGCGACCACTATGCGGGCATCCTGAAATGGCGCTTCAACCGCGAGGGGATCTCCATCGCGAAAATGGGGCGCGGCCTCGGCCTGCTCAGGGAAATCCTGCGCTACGGCCTGTTCCGCACCGGCTTCATCTCCCAGGGCATCGGCACGATGCGGGTGTTCTGCCGCTCGCGTCCCGATCTGGAGAATCCCGACATCATGATGGTCGTGGCGCCCTACCTGATCGAGCTGAAGCGCGGCGAGGACCGCAAGATGTCGCCGATCGAGGGCTTCTTCATGTATAGCCATGTGCAGCGGACGGAGAGCACCGGCAGCCTGCATGCCCGCTCCGCAGATCCCGCCGAACCGCCCGCGATCCACTTCCGCTTTCTCCAGACCGAAACCGACCGCCGCGTCGCGGTCGAGGCGGTGCGCAAGGCACGCGAGATCATCGCCGCCGATCCCATCGCCGGAACCATCGCGGAGGAGTTGCAGCCGGGCCCCTCGATCCAGAGCGACGAGGAGATCCTCGACTTCCTGCGCAGCACCGGCCAGATCACGCACCACATGGTCGGCACCTGCCGCATGGGGCACGATCCGATGGCGGTGGTCGATGACCGGCTCCGGGTGCACGGGATCGCCGGGCTGCGCGTCGCGGATGCCTCGATCATGCCGACGATCCCCTCGGGCAACACGAACGTGCCCTGCATCATGGTCGGAGAGAAATGCGCGGCCATGGTGCTCGAGGACGCGAAATCCTGACCCGTCCGCGCCCCGACGGGCGGTTTTGGCACCCGGATTGCTGTGCTTTCACCGAACTGCCGGACGCGGGCCGCGGGCGCGCCCTCCGGGGGACGGAAACGCAAGTGTTCAAGGAGCAAATGACATGACCTTCAAAGAGGATGCGCTGAAAGGCCGGGTCGCGATCATCACGGGCGGCGGTGGCGGCATCGGGTTCGGGATCGCGAAAGCCTTTGCCAGCGCCGGGGCGAAACTCGTCCTCGCCAGCCGGAACCCCGACCGCCTCGAAGGCGCGGTGAAGGAGATCACGGAGCTCGGCGGCGAGGCCATCGCGGTCCAGGCCGACGTGCGCAACTACGAGGATGTCGAACGCGCCGTGAAGACGGCGGTCGACACCTATGGCGCGCTCGACATCATGGTGGCGAATGCGGCGGGCAATTTCGTCGTTCCGGCCGCGGAAATGTCGGTGAACGCGTGGAAGACGGTGATCGACATCGACCTCAACGGCACGTTCTATTGCGCCAGGGCCGCCCATGGCGCGCTCAAAGCGTCGAAATTCGGCGGCCGCTTCATCGCGATCTCCACCACCCGCGCGCTCGAGGGCTGGCCGGGCTGCGCCCATGCCGGGGCGGCGAAGGCGGGGATCATGTCGCTCATCCGCACCCTCTGCGGCGAATGGGGGCCGGACGGGATCCGCTGCAACACCATCGCGCCGGGCGCCATCGGCGACACCGAGGGCGTGAAGCGCATCTATGAGGAGGCCGGGCGCAAGGAGCTCGAACTCTCCTCCATCCCGCTCGGCGAATTCGGCCGCACGAGCGACATCGCGAATGCCGCGGTCTTCCTCTGCTCGGATGCGGGCGCCTATGTCACCGGCGCCGATATCGTCGTCGACGGCGGGCGCAACCGCAGCCGGTCGAGCACCGGCGTGAAGCTCGCCGCGGCGCAATAAGGGGGGCGGAGATGATCAAGTCCTATCCCCATGTGGAAACCGAAAAGGTCGGTCCGGTCCTCGTCATCCGGCTCGACAACGAGAAGGCGCGCAACTCGCTGACCCGCGAGATGCGCTATTCGCTGCGCGACATCGTGCGCGAGATCGAGGACGACCACACCGTGCGCGCCGTCTATCTCACCGGCAAGGGGCCGACCTTCTGCGCCGGCGGCGACCTGCGCATGCTCACCAAGGCCGCCGATCCCTGGCCGGTGCACCGCCGCTTCCGCCATGCCGCGGCGCTGTTCCCGCCGCTCGTCTCGCTCAACCGGCCCGTTGTCTGCGGCGTGCGCGGCATGGCGATCGGCGGCGGCATGGGCCTCGCGCTCATGTCCGACGTGCTGATCGCGGGCAGTTCGGCACAGTTCGGCGCGGGCTTCTTCCGCCTCGGCGTGGTCCCCGACTGCCTGACGATGTTCACCCTGCCGCGGATGATCGGCCTCTCCCGCACCCGGAACTTCCTCTATACCGGCGCGACCTGGAGCGCCGAGGAGGCGGTCGAGAACGGCGTCGCGCTCAAGGTCGTCCCCGACGAGGAGGTGGATGCCGAGGGCCTCGCGCTCGCCACGAAGCTCGCGGAGGGTCCGGCGGAGGTGATGGGTCTGGCCAAGCAGATCATGCTCAAGTCCTTCGAGACCAGCCTCGCGGAGATGATGGATTACGAGGATTTCGGCCAGGTGCTCGCCATGTCGAGCGCCGAGTTCCGCGAGGGCCTCTCCGCCCTCATCGAAAAACGCAAGCCCGACTATATCGGGGCGGCCACCGGGGGCGACTACAACGACGGCCTGCCCGCCTCGGTCAAGCCCGAGTGACCGCCGGGCGCCGGGCGCGGGGCCGTCGTCCGCGCCCGGCCCCACCGGCCCCGCGCCGCATCCCGCGCGGGTCCGCCGACAGTCCAGAGCCGCGGCAACCACGCAAGGGGAAGACCCGATGAGCACTGAAACCACGCAGCACACCGGCGGGGCGACCCGCGCCGACAGGATCGGCTTCATCGGCCTCGGCCAGATGGGCATGGGCATGGCGCGCAACCTGTGCAGGGCCGGGCTGCCGCTCGTGGCCTGCGACATCGACCCGGCGAAGACCGCCGAGATCGCGGGCGAGGGCGCGGCCGTCGCGGAAAGCCCCGCCGACGTCGCCGCCGCGGCGCGGATCGTGATCACCATGGTCGACACCGACGCGCAGTCGCGCGACGTGATCGTCGGCCCCGGCGGGATCGTCGGCGCCGCCCGGCCGGGCGATATCGTCATCTGCATGAGCACCATCGACCCGCTGAGCGTGCGGGAGATGCACGACACGCTTGCCGCGCAGGGGATCGGCATGATCGAGGCGCCGGTGGTCGGCATGATCAGGGGCGCGACCGAGGGCACGCTGCGCGCCTATGTCGGCGGCGCGGCGGAGACGCTCGACGCCTGCCGCCATGTGCTCGACCCGATGACGCGGGAGATCATCCATGTCGGCGGCATCGGCCAGGGGCTCGCGATGAAGCTCATCAACAACATGCTCTACCACGTCAGCTCCATCGCTGCGATCGAGGCGATGATGCTCGGCCACAGGGCCGGGCTCGACCCGAAGGTGATGAAGGAGGTGATCGGCCGCTCGACCGGCAACAGCGCCGCCTTCCAGTACCGCGCCGACCGGATCATCCGCCGCGACTTCGACGGCGTCCGCCTCGACATCTCGGTCAAGGACATGGAGCTGGAACTCTCGCTCGGCAAATCCTTCGGCGTGCCGCTCCTGCTCCCGGCCCTCGCGCTCCAGGTCTTCCGCATGGGCAGCGCGAACGGGATGGGCAGCGAGGATGCGACCGGCATCATCCGCATCTACGAGGACATCTGCCGCACGATGATCGACAGCGGCGCGGCGGAAGACCAGGAGAAAGGCGACGACGCATGACGGATCTCGTAACCGGATATATCGGCCTCGGTGCCATGGGCGGCGCGCTCGCGCGGCGGCTGCTGCTGTCGCGGCCGCTGCATGTCTTCGACCTCAACCCCGGCACGCGCGCGGAGTTCGAGGCGCTCGGCGCGACGCCTGCCGCCTCGCCCGAGGCGCTGGCGCGGATCTGCGACGTGGTGATGATCTGCGTGCCGCGCTCCGCCGACGTGCGCCGCGTGCTGTTCGGCGAGGGCGGCGCGAGCGCGGGGCTCACCGCCGGAAAGATCGTCGTCGACCAGACCAGCGGCGACCCGATCGAGACCCGCGCCATGGCCGCGGAGCTCGCGCAGGCGGGCGTCGCCATGGTGGACGCGCCGGTCTCCGGCGGCGCGCGCGGCGCCGAGGCGGGCACCATCGCGATCATGACCGGCGGCGAGGCGGAAACGCTCGACCGCCTCGCGCCGGTCTTCGCGCAGATCAGCCCGAACGTCACCCGCTGCGGCGGGATCGGCGCGGGACAGGTGATGAAGCTCATCAACAACATGATCTCCACCTGCAACCGCTTCGCCATGCTCGAAGGCGTGGCGATGGGGGTGAAGAACGGGCTCTCGCTCGACGTGATGACCGACGTGCTCAACAGCGGCGGCGCGCGCAGCCGCTCGAGCGAGGTCATGCTGCGCAACATCGCCGCGGGCGGACCGCCGGCGGATTTCGCGCTCGACCTGATGCTGAAGGACCTGAACCTCGCCGCCGGGCTGGGCCAGCAGTCCGGCGCACCGCTCCAGTTCGGCCAGATGGCCCGCGCGATGCTCCAGGCCGCCTCCAACACGCTCGCCCCCGGTGCGAAGCTCGACGAGATCGCGGGCTTCGTCGCCGCGCAATCCGGTACGGAATTCACCCCGGACGGCTGAGCGTCCGGTCCATCCGCTGACCCTAAGGGAGGAACACGACATGGAAAAATCCGCGAACGCCCGCATGTACGAGGCTATCCCGCAGCTCGGGCGGCTGCGCGACGAGGTGCTTTACAACGACGTCTGGAAACAGCCCGAACTCGGCCCGCGCGACCGCAGCCTCGTGACCTGTGCCGTGCTCGCCGCCCTGGGCAAGAACGAGGAGCTCGCCCATCACATGCGCCGCGCGGTGGAGAACGGCGTGACCGCCGACGAGCTGCGCGGGCTGGTGGTGCAGGTCGGCTTCTACGCGGGCTGGCCCTGCGCGGTGAACGCCGGCAAGGCGGGGCTCGCGCTCTTCGAGGGCGAGGCATGAGCGGCGGCGCGGCCGGCCGGCGGAGGCCCCTGCCGGACCCGCTGCGCGCGGCGCTCGAAGGTCCCGGCGATATCCTGGTCGCCACCGACGCCGCGGCGTTCACCACGCCGCCGCCGGTTGCCGCGGGCGGGCTGGTGGTCGACATGACCGGGGCGGATCGCGACACGCTGGCGGAACGTGCGCGCGCCCTTGCCGCCCGCGACGCGACCCTGGTCGAGGCGGTGTTCGCCGCGCATTTCACCGATGTGCCGGACTGCCCGCCCTCGCTCCTGATCGCCGGGCCCGAGGCGGCCTGTGACCGGCTGGGCGCGCGTGTGGAGGCGCCGGATCTTTCGGTCTTCGCCTGCGGCACGGTGCCGGGCGACGCGGCGGCGATGCACGGGTTGACCGAGACGCTGGCGCTGTCGACGCGGATCGCCTCGCTCGAGGTGGTGGCGATGGGGCGCCGGTTCGGGCTCGACCTGCACAGCATGGCGGAGGTGATCAGCAAGGGCTCCGGGCGCAACCGCATCTCCCGGATCGTCCTGCCGCGCCTCGCCGCAGGCCGGGGCAGCAGCGACCTGCCGCTCGCCGACGCGCTCGGGACGCTCGACGCGGCGGTCGCGGCGGGCAACCGCACCGGCGCGCCGCTGATGGCCGCGCGGCTCGCGCAGGGTCTCGCCCGCGCCACGCTCAACCGCCTGGGGCCGGCCGCGACGGTCGACGACCTCGCCGCGCAGGTCGCCCATATGGCGGGCGCGGATTTCGCGCCGGACGCCGGATCGCCGCCGCCCGACATGGCGGACCCGGCGCAAGCGGAGACCCTGACCGTGGGCTATGTCGGCCTCGGCAGGATGGGCGGCGCGCTGGCGCGGCGGCTGCTGCTGTCGCGCCCGGTGATGGTCTACGACACCGACCCGGCGCAGGTCGCCGCGCTCGTCGCGGCCGGGGCCACCGCCGCCGACACGCCCGCGGCGCTCGCCCGCGCCTGCGACGTGGTGATGACCTGCGTGCCGACGTCCGAGATCGTGCGCGAGGTCGTCTTCGGCCCGGACGGGCTGGCCACGGGGCTTTCTCCCGGAAAGATCCTGCTCGACCAGACCACCGGCGATCCCTCGATCACGCAGGAGATCGCGGCGGAACTCGCCACGCGCGGGGTGACGATGCTCGACGCGCCGGTGTCGGGCGGCACGCGCGGCGCGGTGGCGGGCACGATCGCGATCATCTGCGGCGGCGATCCCGCTGCCTTCGGCCGGGTCCGTCCCATGCTTGCCGAGATCAGCCCGAACATCGTCCATTGCGGCGCGGTCGGGACCGGGCACGCGGCAAAGCTCGTGCAGAACGCGGTGGCGAGCTGCAACCGCGCGATCACGCTCGAATGCGTCGCGGCCGCCTGCCTGTCGGGGCTGACGCTCGACCGGATGATCGGGCCGGTCAACGCGGGCGCGGGCTGGAACGGCGGGGCGGAACGCATCCTGCCGGCGCTGCGCAGCGACAGCCCGACCACCGAATTCGCGATGAGCCTGATGGTCAAGGACCTGCGCCTCGCCTGCGACATCGGCAGCAAGGTCGGCGCGCCCATGACCATCGCCAATGTCGTGCGCGGCCTGTTCCAGACCAGCCTCCACGAACACGGACCCGGTGCCAATCTCGACCGGATCGCGGACACGATCGGCGCGATGGCGGGCGTCACCTATTCGGAACATGCCGGCTGAGACCCCGCCGGCACCGGACCACCAGGAAGGAGAGGTCAGCATGGACAGGAAAGACAGCGTCGGATTCATCGGTCTGGGCATGATGGGCATCCACATGGCCACCAATATCCTCAGAAAGGGATTTCCGCTGATCGTGCGCGACATCGCCCCCGCGCGCTGCGAGGCGCTCGCCGCGGAGGGCGCGCAGGTCGCGGACAGCCCGGCGGCGGTGGCGGAAAAGGCCCGCATCACCGTCCTGATGGTCGACACGACCGCGCAGGTGGAAGAGGTGATCTTCGGGGCCGAGGGGATCGCGCGGCAGGCACAGCCGGGCGACCGCATCATCTGCATGAGCACGATCGACCCCGAGGCGGTGCGCGGTTTCGCCCGCGAGCTTCGGCCGCTCGGCGTCGGGCTGATCGACGCGCCGGTGAGCGGCATGGAGAAGGGCGCGCGCGAGGGCACGCTGAAGGCCTTCGTCGGCGGTGCGGCGGAGGATCTGGAGGCCTGCCGCCCGGTGCTCGACGCGATGACGGCCCAGGTGATCCACCTCGGGGACGCGGGGCAGGGGCTCGCGATGAAGCTCGTGAACAACATGCTCGTCCAGGTCGGCTGGGTCGCGGTTGCCGAGGCGCTCGTGCTCGGGCAGAAGGCGGGGCTCGACCCGGAACAGATGGTCTCCCTCATCGGGGAGGCGACGGGCAACAGCGTCGCGTTTCAATACATGGGGCCGCGCTGGCTCGAACGGGATTTCGATGGCATCCGGCTCGACGTGACCTTCAAGGACATGGGCCACCAGATCGAGCTCGGCAAGTCGCTCGGCGTGCCGATGATGATGGCGACGCTCGCGCAGCAGATGTACCAGCTCGCCCGCTGCAAGGGCTATGGCAGCGAGGACGGGGTCGCGGTGGTCAAGGTCTACGAGGAAATGGCCCGGCTGATCGACCCGCCGGGGCAGGAGACGTGACGCGGCCCGCGCGGGAACGCGCCCGCGCGGCCCCACTCAGCATTCCGGCAGGTTGACCGCGATGCCGCCGGTGGAGGTTTCCTTGTATTTCAGGTTCATGTCGCGCCCGGTCTCGAGCATCACCTGGATGCAGTTGTCGAGCGGCATGAAATGCCGCCCGTCGCCGCGCAGCGACAGCGAGGCGGCCGACACCGCCTTGATCGCGCCGAGCGCATTGCGTTCGATGCAGGGCACCTGCACGAGGCCCGCCGCCGGGTCGCAGGTCATGCCCAGGTGGTGTTCGAGCGCGATCTCGGCGGCATTCTCCACCTGTTCGTTCGTGCCGCCCAGCACCGCGCAGAGACCGGCGGCGGCCATCGCGGCGGCGGAGCCGACCTCGCCCTGACAGCCGACCTCGGCGCCGGAGATCGAGGCATTGTGCTTGATCAGCCCCCCGATCGCCGCCGCGACCAGAAGGAAATCGCGCAGCTTCGCCTCCGTCGCGCCGGTGCAGTGATGCCGGTAATAGCGCATCACCGCCGGCACCACGCCCGCCGCGCCGTTGGTGGGGGAGGTGACGACCCGCCCGCCGGCGGCGTTCTCCTCGTTCACCGCCATCGCATAGACGCTCATCCAGTCGTTGACGACATGGGGCGCGGTGACGTTCAGCCCCTGTTCGGCCATCAGCGACTCGTGGATGCCCTTCGCCCGCCGCCGCACGTTGAGGCCGCCGGGCAGGATGCCCTCCTGCGACAGCCCCCGGTCGATGCAGTCGTTCATCGCCGCGAGGATGCGGTCGAGCTTCGGCTCGAGATCGGCGCCATGGACCTTGCGTTCGTTGGCGCGCTTCATCTCCGCGATGCTCCGGCCCGCCGCACGGCCCATCTCCAGCATCTCCCGCGCGCTGCCGAAGGGGTAGGGGAAGTGCCGCGCCTGTTGCTCATCATGCAGCGAGGCCCCGGTCGCGGCCGCCTCGAGTTCGCGGTCGGTCATGATGAACCCCCCGCCGACCGAGTAATAGGTCTGGGCGTAGTAGATGTTCCCGTCCCTGTCATGGCCGCGCAGGATCATCCCGTTGGCATGGCCCTCGAGCGCCGGACCGTAGTCGAAGACGAGATCCCGCGCCGGATCGAAATCCAGCTCCGGCAGCCCCTCGGGCCGGATCTTCCGGTCCTCGCGCACCGCCTGTTCCAGCCCTTCCGCCGCGTCGGGATCGAGCGTGTCGGGCAGCAGCCCGCAAAGCCCGAGGATCACGGCGCGGTCCGTCGCGTGGCCCTTGCCGGTGAAGGCAAGCGACCCGTAGAGCGTGGCCGACAGCCGCGAAAGCGGACCGCAGCCGGGATATTTGCCCTTGCCCGCGCGCAGGTCGTCGATGAACCGCGCAGCCGCGACCATCGGGCCCATCGTATGCGAGGACGAGGGCCCGATGCCGATCTTGAAGACGTCGAACACCGACAGGAACATTCAGGCTCCGTAGATCGGGAATGCGTCGCAGAGGGCGCGCACTTCGGCGCGCACCGCGGCTTCGACTTCGGGATCGCCCCCGGCGTTCTCCGCCAGCGCGTCGAGCACCCGCAGGATGAGCGACCCCACCTGTTCGAATTCGGCCTCCCGGAACCCGCGCGTCGTGCCGGCGGAGGTGCCAAGGCGGATGCCGGAGGTGACGAAGGGTTTTTCCGGGTCGTTCGGGATCGCATTCTTGTTGCAGGTCAGGCCCGCGCGTTCAAGGGCGATTTCCGCCGCCTTGCCGGTCACGCCCTTCGGACGCAGGTCGACGAGCACCATATGGCTGTCCGTACCGCCGGAGACGATGCCGAGGCCGCCGACCTTCAGCACATCGGCCAGCGCCTGCGCGTTGTCGATCACCTGGCCGGCATAATCGGCGAAGGCAGGCTGAAGCGCCTCGCCGAAGGCCACGGCCTTCGCGGCGATGACATGCATCAGCGGCCCGCCCTGGTTGCCGGGGAAGACGGCGGAGTTGAGCTTCTTCGCGATCGCCTCGTCATTGGTGAGGATCACGCCGCCGCGCGGGCCGCGCAGGGTCTTGTGCGTGGTGGAGGTGGTGACATGGGCATGCGGCACCGGATTGGGATATCTGCCCCCGGCGATCAGGCCGGCGTAATGCGCCATGTCCACCATCAGCCAGGCGCCGACCTCGTCCGCGATCCTGCGGAACCCTTCGAAGTCGATCCGGCGCGGATAGGCGGAGGCCCCCGCGACGATCAGCTTCGGCCGGGTCTCGAGCGCCTTCTCCCGCACCTTCTCCATGTCGATCAGATGCGTCTCCGCATCGACCTCGTAGGAGACGACGTCGAACCACTTGCCCGACATGGTCACGGGCGAACCATGAGTAAGGTGGCCGCCATGGGCGAGCGACAGGCCCATGATCCGGTCGCCCGGTTCGAGCAGCGCAAGGAACACGGCCTGGTTGGCCTGTGCGCCGGAATGCGGCTGGACATTGGCATATTCCGCGCCGAACAGGCGTTTCAGCCGGTCGATGGCCACGGTCTCGACCTTGTCCACGAATTCGCAGCCGCCGTAATAGCGCTTGCCCGGATAGCCCTCGGCATATTTGTTGGTCAGAACGGAGCCCTGCGCGGCCATCACGTCGGGGGACACGATGTTCTCGGAGGCGATCAGCTCGATCTGGGTCTGCTGACGCTCCAGCTCCTCGGCGATGGCCGAGGCGATCTCGGCGTCCGCGATCTCGTGTTTTTGCAGGCGGTCAAACATGCGGATGATCCTTTGTCATACGGCTTCGGCGGCAAGTTCCTTGCAGCCGGTCTCGAGGGTTGAGGCAAGGAAGGGGACGAAGCTGTTCCAGACATCCATGCGGAAGCGGTCCGCCGCATCGCGCCAGAGCACGACGGTCGCCCCGTCGAACAGCGTGCGGCGCGCCTCGCCCACGGGGATTGCCGCGATGTCGCGCGGGCAGCCGATCGTGAGCAGGTCCGCGGCGCGCGGCCCCTCGATCGCGAAGGTCACCTCGCGCCCGGTGATCTCCGTCACCGCATGGGGCCGGGCGGGGTAGAGCGCGGCAAGGGCGTCCTCGACCTGCCCGATCCGGTCGAGCGGCACGAGCAGGGTCCATTCGTCGGGGCCGAGACAGACCGCCTCGATCCCGGTCGCGCCGACCCGCGCCCCGATCCGTGTCGGAAGCGCGATGCCGAGCGCGGCGTCGAACGCCGCGAGATCGCCGCGCGCCCGCAGCGAGATCCGGCCGGTCAGCGGCGACACCGCCACGCGCGCGGCCGAAGTCTCCGCCACGATGGACGCATCCGCCGCGACCGAGGGGGCGAGGGAAGAGATATGCTTGGACATGTCTGACCTCCGATCAGATTTTCAGGCGGCTGTTTTCGGGATCGACAAAGACCGTCCCGGTGATCTTCGCGGCGATGGTGCGGTCGGGCATGGGGATATGGACCGTCTCCCCCTCCCTCGCGTGACCGCCTTCGACCAGCGCCAGCGCGATCGGCCGTCCCGTCGTGCCGGTGTCGTAGGAGGAGGTCACATGGCCCACCATCTTCATCGGGATCGGCTGTGTCGGATCGAAGACGATCTGCGCCCCTTCCTCGAGCTTGCTGCCGTCCTCGGTCAGCAGGCCCACGAGCTGCCTGCGGTTCGCATCCTGCAAGTCCGGCCGCGCGAGCCCGCGCATCCCGACGAAATCGGGCTTCTTCTTCCCGACGGCCCAGCCCATGCCCGCGTCATAGGGCGTGACCGTGCCGTCCGTGTCCTGGCCGACGATGATATATCCCTTCTCGGCGCGCAGCACGTGCATGGTCTCCGTCCCGTAGGCGGTGATGCCGTAGGGCTGGCCCGCCTCCCACAGCTTTTCCCAGAGCTGGCGGCCATAGGGCGCGGCGACGTTGACCTCGAACCCGATCTCGCCGGTGAAGCTCACGCGGAACAGCCGCGCCGGAAAGCCCGCGACGGTGCATTCCACGCAGGACATGTGCGGGAAGGCCTCCTCGGTCAGCTCCACACCCTCGACCAGTGGCGCGAGCAGCTTCGCCGCATTCGGCCCGTTGAGCGCGACGGTGGACCATTGCTCCGTCGTGGAGGTGAGCCAGACATTCAGCTCCGGCCATTCGGTCTGGAGGTAATCCTCCATCATGTTCAGCACCCGCGCGGCACCGCCGGTGGTGGTGGTGACGTGGAAGCGGTCCTCGCCCATGCGCCCGATCACCCCGTCGTCGCGGATATAGCCGTCGTCGCCCAGCAGCAGGCCATAGCGGCATCGGCCCGGCGCGAGCTTGGTCCAGGGGTTCGTATACATGCGGTTCATGAACTCGACCGCATCGGGGCCGACCACCTCGATCTTGCCCAGCGTGGAGGCGTCGAAGATGCCGACAGAGGCCCGCGTCGCCGCGCATTCGCGCGCCACGGCCCGGTCCATGGTCTCGCCCGGTTTGGGGAAATACCACGCCCGGCGCCATTGCCCGACCGGCTCGAACACCGCACCGTGCTCTTCGGCCCAGCCGTCGATCTGCGTCTTGCGCACCACCTCGAAATGCGCGCCGCGGTGATAACCCGCGAAGGCGCCGAAACTGGTCGGCGTATAGGGCGGGCGGAAGGTCGTGAGCCCCACCTGCGGCTGTTTCCTGCCAAGCGCGTCGGCGGCGATGTTCAGCCCGTTGATGTTCGACATCTTGCCCTGGTCGGTCGCCATGCCGTTCGTCGTGTAGCGCTTCACATGCTCGATCGAACGCATGCCCTCGCGCACGGCGAGGCGCAGGTCCTTCGCGGTCACGTCGTTCTGGAAATCGACGAACGCCTTCGCCTTGCCCGGATTGCGGTCGGTCGGCAGTTCGCGCATCGTCACGCCCGTGCCCGTCCGGTCGTCGGCGACGCGGTGGCGCGTGCCTGCGGCGGACTGGCCGAGGGCGGCGAGAGCTTCGGCCGCCCGCTCCGCCCCGTCGCGCAGCGCCGCCTCGACCCCCCAGAGACCCCGGCCCGCGCCCGCGATGACGCAGTCCTCGGGCGTCTCGTCCGGCAGGAAGGTGGTGCGGTCCTCGTCCCAGACGAGGCTGCCCTTCGTATGGGAAAACAGATGCAGCGAGGGCGTCCATCCGCCCGACATCAGCAGCGCGTCGCAGCGGATCCAGCGGCCCGCACCCACATGGGTGCCGTTCACCGGGTTCACCCGCACGCTCTTCACCCGCAGCCGCCCGGCCGTCGCCGTCACCGTGTGCGACAGCTTCACCGGAATGCCCCGCGCCCGCGCCTCCGCCTGAAGGTCCTCGCGCGGCGTCGCGCGGGTGTCGAGGATGGCCTGGACATGCGCGCCCGCATCCTGGAGGTCGAAGGCCGCATACCACGCGCTGTCATGGGAGGTGACGACCACCGGCGCATCCCCGACCTTCACGCCGAAGCGGTTCAGATAGGTCTGCGCCGCGCCCGCGAGCATCACGCCCGGACGGTCGTTGCCATGGAACACCAGCGGCTTCTCCAGCGCGCCCTGCGCCAGAACGACCTGTTTCGCGCGCACCCGCCACATCCGCTCCCGCGGCGTGTCTTCGGGCAGCTCGGGCAGGTGGTCGGTCAGCTTTTCGACCAGGCCGATCATGTTCTCGTGGTAATAGCCGATCGCGGTGGTCCGGGTCATCAGCTTCACGCCCGCCGCCTTCAGCGCGGCGAGTTCGCCGTCGAGCCAGTCCCACGCCGGCGTGCCGTCGATCCGCACCTGCGGCTCGGACAGAAGCGTGCCGCCCATCTCCGCGTTCTCGTCCACCAGCACCACCGACAGGCCCGTGCCCGCCGCCGCCCGCGCCGCGGCAAGCCCGGCGGGTCCGGCGCCGACGATCAGCAGGTCGCAATGCAGGTAACGCGAGGCATAGCTGTCCGGGTCCTCCTCCGTCGGCGCGACGCCGAGCCCGGCGGCGGCACGGATGAACGGCTCGTAGACCCTGTGCCAGAAGCTCTTCGGCCACATGAAGGTCTTGTAGTAGAACCCCGCGGAAAACAGCATGTAGGCCGCATCGTTCACCGCGCCGATGTCCCATTTCAGGCTCGGATACTTGTTCTGCGACCCGGTTTCGAGCCCGGACCAGATCTCCTGCACCGTGGCGCGGGTGTTCGGCTCGAACCGGCCCGGCCCGCGGCGGGTGCCGATCAGCGCGTTCGGCTCCTCAGACCCCGCCGCGACGGCACCGCGCGGGCGGTGGTACTTGAACGACCGCCCCATGAGATGCACCCCGTGGGACAGGAGCGCGGAGGCGACCGTGTCGCCCTTCACCCCCGTGTAGGGCTTGCCGTCGAAGGTGAAGACGATGGGCCGGGAGGCGTCGATCCGCCCCTTGCCGCGCACGCGATAGCTGCTCATTTCTGCTCCTCCAGGAGTGCCGAGAGGTCGGGACGCGGATCGCCCGCCTTGTAGGTGGTGTGGAAGCGATCGCTCACCGTGTCGCGCACCGCGTTGAAGAACCGCCCGCAGCCGTGGACATGGCGCCAGCGTTCGTAATGCGGCCCCCTCACGTTGGTGCGGATGAACAGGTAGCTTTCCCATTCCTCATCGGTCTGCGACGCCGGCGCCTCGGGACGCGCCACATGCGCCTCGCCGGCATAGGCGAATTCGGCTTCCGGCAGGGTTTCCCCGCAATAGGGGCAATGGATCAAAAGCATCGGCGTCTCTCCTCAATGCGCCACGGCGGCCGCGGCGGCCTCGTCGATGAGGCGGCCGGTGCGGAACCGCTCCAGGGTGAAGGGGGCGTTGATCGGATGGGGTTCGTCCTTCGCGACGGTCCAGGCAAAGGTATGCGCGGCGCCCGGCGTCGCCTTGAACCCGCCCGTGCCCCAGCCGCAGTTGACATAGAGCCCCTGCACCGGCGTCTTCGAGATGATCGCGGAGCGGTCCGGCGTCACATCCACGATGCCGCCCCATTTGCGCAGCATCCGCATGCGGTTGAAGACCGGAAAGACCTCGGTGATCGCGGCGATCGTGTGCTCGATCAGCGGCAGGCCGCCGCGCTGGCTGTAGCTCGTATACTGGTCGGTGCCCGAGCCGATCACCAGCTCGCCCTTGTCGGACTGGCTGATATAGGCATGGACCGCGTTCGACATCACGACGCAGGGGAAGCAGGGCTTCACCGGCTCGGAGACGAGCGCCTGGAGCGGATAGCTCTCGAGCGGCAGGCGCACGCCCGCGGTCTGCATCACGACGGAGGTATGCCCGGCGGCGGAGACGGCGACCTTCTTCGCGCGGATGAAGCCCTTCGCGGTCTCGACGCCCGCCACGGAGCCGTCCGGGTTGCGCCGGATCGCCGTCACCGGGCAGTTCTGGATGATGTCCACGCCCCGCGCCGCCGCGCCGCGGGCATAGCCCCAGGCGACCGCATCATGCCGCGCCGTGCCCGCCCGTTCCTGAAGCGCACCGCCCATCACCGGATAGCGCGCCTCCTTCGAGATGTTGAGCGGCGGACAATACTCCTTGCATTCCTCGGTGGTCAGCCAGCGGTTGTCGACGCCGTTGAGCCGGTTGGCATGGATGTGCCGCTTGAAGCTCTGCACGTCATGCACGTTATGCGCCAGCATCAGGCAACCGCGGCGCGAATACATCACGTTGTAGTTCAGTTCCTGGCTCAGCCCCTCCCACAGGTCGACGGCATGGTCGAACAGCCGCGCGCTTTCGTCGTAGAGGTAGTTCGAGCGGATGATCGTCGTGTTCCGCCCGGTGTTCCCGCCGCCGAGCCAGCCTTTGTCGATCACCGCGACATTGGTGATGCCGTGCTCCTTGGCGAGGTAATAGGCCGTGCCGAGGCCATGACCGCCCGCGCCGACGATGACGACGTCATATTCGGCCTTGGGCTCGCTGTCCGGCCATTGCTCGGTCCAGTTCCTGTGCCCGGTCACGGCATTTTTCAAAAGGGTGAATGCGTTGAAGCGAGTCATCGTGCAGCTTTCTCTCAGGAGAGGGTTCGGGGGAATGATCGCGCCTTCGCCGTCCGAATAATCGGACTTTTGCGCCACAGGCGCCGAAGGTATGCGTCACCGTCATGTTTTTGTCGTTTTGGCCCGGTATTCTGGCGATCCGATCCCGTTTCCGGGGGCATGAACCGCCCCGGAAACGGGCAGATCCGGGGCAAACTCCTGTCGCAAATCTCATATCCTGTGCTGCGGTTCATGGGACAGTCCGGCGGCCGGGGCGGGGAAAGACGGAAAAGCCACCGCCGGACGATGCGCGCCCGGCGGTGGTCGGGGAACCGGGGACTGTCCCCCGAAGTCAGCGCGGCTCGCTCGCCAGCCCGCGCCAGATCGCCACGCACATCACCAGAAGCACGACGGTGAACAGCAGCCCGGTGGAGATCACCATGGACTGAAGCGACGACAGCCCGCCGGCCGAAAGCAGCAGCACGATCGCGACCACGCCTTCGAACACGCACCAGAAGACGCGCTGGGGCATCGGCGCATCGACCTTGCCACCGGCGGCGATGGTGTCGATCACCAGCGAGCCGGAATCCGACGAGGTGACGAAGAAGACGACCACGAGCACGATTCCGATGAGCGAGGTGATCCCCGCCAGCGGCAGCGCGTCGAGCATCGCGAAGAGCTGGAGCGGCAGCTCGGCCTCCTGCACGGCGGTGTAGCCCTCGCGCACGACCTGGCTGATCGCCTCGCCGCCGAAGATCGACATCCAGATCACGCAGACGAGCGAGGGGATGAGCAGCACGGAGATGATGAATTCGCGCACCGTCCGCCCGCGGGAGACACGCGCGATGAACATGCCCACGAAGGGCGACCAGGAAATCCACCAGGCCCAGTAGAACGACGTCCAGCCCTGCATGAAGTTGACGTCCTCGCGACCCACCGGATTCGACAGCGCCGGGAGATATTGCAGATAGGCGCCGAGGAATTCGAGCGTGTCGCTCGCGAGCAGCAGCGTCGGTCCCGCGATCAGCACGAAGACCAGCAGCAGGACCGCCACACCCATGTTGATCTCCGAAAGCAGCTTCACCCCCGCCTCGAGGCCGCGGATGACGGAAAACAGCGCGATGGCGGTGATCGCGACGATCAGCACCACCTGCCAGCCGGGGCCGATCGGCATTCCAAAGAGCTTGTTGAAGCCCGAATTCGCCTGCGCGGCCCCGAGGCCGAGCGAGGTGGCGAGCCCGAAGAGCGTCGCGAAGACCGCAAGAATGTCGATGATATGCCCCGGCCAGCCCCAGACGCGCTCCCCGAAGATCGGGTAGAAGACGGAGCGGATCGTGAGCGGAAGGCCCTTGTTGTAGGAGAAAAGCGCAAGGCTCAGCGCCACGATGGCATAGATCGCCCAGGGGTGCAGCGCCCAGTGGAAGATCGAGGCGGCCATGCCGAGCCGGACCGCCTCCTCCTGCGTCGCCGCGGCGCCGAGCGGGGCCCAGTCCGTGCGCAGGCCATCCGCGCCCACGGCCACTCCGCCCAGCGAGGAGGAAAAATGGCTGAGCGGTTCGGAGACGCCGTAGAACATGAGCCCGATGCCCATGCCCGCGGCAAAGAGCATGGAAAACCAGCTCGCATAGCTGAAATCCGGCACCGCGTCGCGGCCGCCGAGCCGGATCTTGCCATAGGGGCTGACCACGACGACGAGGCAGAGGATGACGAAGATATCGGCCGCACCGAGGAAGAACCAGTCGAACCCCTTGGTGGCAAAGGAGAACAGCGCCGTGAACACCTCGTTCGCCTGCGCCGGGAAGGCCAGCGTGTAGATCACGAAGGCGATGACGGAGAGGGCGGAGATCGCGAAGACCGGGTTGTGGACGTCGAAGGCGACGGGACCGATGCTGCCCTCGATATTGTCCTGGCCGAGATTGTAGTCCGTTTCGATCAGTCCCTCCGGGACGGGATCGGGCGGGGTCTCCGCCGGTCCGGACAGGTTGCGTGTGTCAGTCATAGATGAACCTCCATGTTGATGGGCGGGACGAATCCCTTCTCGAGGGCTGGTTGGACCGCCCTTCTTTTGCCTTTCGGGGGGCCTCGCGCGGCGGGCCGGGGTTGCCGGGCACCGTCGCGGGAGGATGGGATCAGGGCGTCAGAGTTCGACCTCGACGTCCGTCAGGGGGGTCGAGCAGCAGATCAGGATCTTGCCCTGCTCGATCTCGCGTTTGCGAATGCCGCCGCCGTGCTTCATGTCGACATTGCCCGAGAGCAGCTTCGACTTGCAGGTGCCGCAGATCCCGCGCTGGCAGGAGGACAGGGGCAGGAGCCCCGCCTCGCGCGCCGCCGACAGGATGGTCATGCCGGGATGGCATTCGACGACATGGCCGGTCTTCGGAAAGCTGATGCGATAGGTCTGGCCGCTGATCTCCGGGGCGACCGTCGGCTCCGGGATCGGGGTCGCGGTGAGCACGCCGAAATCGAAGCTTTCCTCGTAATAGCGCGACATGTCGAACCCGGCCTCCGCGAGCATGGTCCGCACGCAGTCCATGAAGGGCCCCGGACCGCAGCAGAAGACCTTGCGGTTCATGAAATCCGGCGACATCAGCCCGAGCATCGTCAGGTTGAGCCGCCCGACAAAGCCGCCCCAGCTGTCGGAGGCCGAAGAGGTCTCGCAGGTGAAGGCGAGCCGCAGGCCCGCGTTCTGGCTCGCCAGAAGCTCGAGCTCGCGGCGGAAGATGATGTCCTGCGGCGTGCGCGCGGCATGGACGAAATGCAGGTCCTTCGGCTCGGCGAGGTCGCAGGCCGTGCGCGTCATCGACATCAGCGGCGTGATGCCGCTGCCCGCGGAGATGAACAGCAGCTTCTCGTCCTTGGTCGCATCCGTGGTGAAGTCGCCGGAGGGGCCGGAGACATTCACCTCCTTGCCCGGCACCATGTAGTCGTGCAGCCAGTTCGACCCCGGCCGCCCCGGCACGCGCTTTACCGTGATCGAGATCCGGTAGGGGCGCGCGGCGGAGGCGGAGATCGTGTAGCTCCGCGTCAGCATCCCCTCGACCGGAAGCTCGAAGGTCATGTATTGGCCCGGCGAGAACTGGAAGGTGCGCGGCTCGCGCGCCGAGAAGACGAAGGTCTTCACGTCATGCGTTTCCTGCCGGACCTGGCGGCACACGAGCACGTCGTCATGTTCGGGATCCCAAAGCGGCACGCGCGTCGCCTCGGTGAAAGTCTCCTCTCGCTGCACCTTGCCCCCTTGTGCGCTGTCGGGTGTCGCGGTCCGGGTCATTCCGCCGCCATCTGTGCGTTGGGTTTGGCGAAATGATCCCCGAGGCGCGCGATGTACCAGGCGCAGAACGCCTCCACATGCGGTTCGGTGAACTGCGAATAGGGGCCGGGACGATAGGCCGGCTGCCGGGTGCCGAGCTGCGCGAGGCGGACGAGATCGGCATCCTGCTGGTTGGTATAGGTCCAGACCTGCGTGAGGTTGTCGAGGTTGTAATCCTGCCCCTCGATCGCGTCCTTGTGCACGAGCCAGGTGGTCCGCACCAGCGTGCGGTCCGCCGAGAGCGGCAGCACGGAGAAGGTCACGACATGATCGCTCATGAAATGGTGCCAGGAATTCGGATGGGTCCAGAAACTCAGCCCGCCGAGCTTTGCGTCGGTGAAATCGCCGAGCAGCTTCTTCGACGCCACCTTGGTGTCGAGCGTGTGCGATTCCCCCTCCCACATCAGCGGCAGGCGCATGGTGCGGAACCCCGTCACGTTCGACAGGTGCTCCTCCTCCGCCGAGGGCAGGCCGCAGGATTCCCAGCGGGCATGGTTCGCCTTCACGTCCTCGGCATATTTCGCCACATCCGCCGACCGGCGCTCGTCCACCTCGTCGGGCGAGAAGCCGAAGCCGAATTCGGACAGCGGCACGGTGAGCTGCGGGTGATTGCCCTCGCAATGGTAGCACTCGCGGTTGTTCTCGAGCGTCAGCTTCCAGTTGCCCTCCTCGATCAGGTCGGACTGGAAGGCCACCTTGCAGTTGCGGATGTCATGCGGCAGCAGGTAGGGCTCCATCGTCTTCGCCAGATCCTCGATATCGCCCGGCGCCTCCTTTGCGAGGCAGATGAAGACGAGACCGGCGACGGAGCGCACATGGACGGGACGCAGCCCGTGACAGGACTTGTCGAAATCCTTGCCCATGTGCTCGGCGAGGATCAGCTCGCCATCCTCGTTGTAGGTCCAGCCGTGGTACCGGCAGACGATGTTGCCGATCGTCGTGGATTTCTCGTCCACGAGCTTCGCGCCGCGGTGGCGGCAGACGTTGTGGAAGCCGCGGATCTCCTCGTCATCCCCGCGCAGCAGCAGGATCGAGGCGCCGCCGACCTCGACGGTGACGCAATCGCCCGGCTCCGGAAGTTCCGGTTCGACGGCAACGAAGATCCAGTTCCTGCCAAAGATCGCCTCGATGTCGAGCGCGAAGATGTCCGGTGAATTGTAGAACGGCGCCTCGAGGCTCCTGTAGCTCTCGCGGCGCTCCACGAGCTCCTGAATGTCGACGGTATCACGCATGATTCACATACCTACGCTGATGCTGGGTGGCAAAGAGCCGTGTGTCGGACGCGGGCCGCCCCGCCGGGGGCGCCCTGTCGGACGGGGAAGGACGGGGACGCGGGCCCGGCGCGGATCGGGGAGGGGGGCTTTGCAAACCGAAAGATTGCGACACCGGCCGCCCGCGGCGGCACCGGCGCGTCTCCGGGCCGCAGGCCGGATGCGGCACCCGGCTATGCGATCGGGCCCGCGCGGGGCACGGGCTTTGGCGAGGACCGTCATTCGCACCTCGATCTCCCTGTTGATCTCGGCAGGTAACCTGCTCTTCATCCGCCCCGGCCGAACCGGGACGATCCCCGAATTCTGGCGGCTCGCACCGTTTCTGGCAGAAGCCTTAAGTCAAACTGCCAGTAGAAATGCGACAGTGCCGGACAAGGGCGGAAAATCGACCATGCCGCGGGTTTGCACACCGCCCGGAAATTGCGCAGGCCGCACCGTTCCGGCCGAAACCCGCCTGCGGCCACAGGGCGGGCCCCGCCGAATCGCGTCCGGCCCTCCGGCGCCGCGACGGCAAGGATAATACCGATAAGAGATGTTATGTATTATTTTCCGATCCGCCCGGCGCCGCCCGGCTCAGGCGGTAGCCGCGCCGCCGCTTGCGGCCGGACAGAAGGCCCAACGCCGCCTCCGCCGCATCGCGCGACCCCGGCCGGTCCACCCGGCGCCGCCCGCCGGCCGCGCCGATCCGGCCCCATTCGCGCACCAGGCACCACTCCCCGAACAGGTCCCGCCCGACGGTCATCTCGTAGAACCGCCGCTGGCGTTTCGCGGGGTCGATCTTCTCGAGGCGAACGAACATGGCAGGACCCTCCGTCCCCCCGAGTCTGGCAGAACCGCGCGCGAAAGGGAATCGGCTCAGTGCACCGCCGCGTACATGATCCTTTCCTCCGTGGCCTCCGCCGCGTTCATCTCCTCGACGATCTGGCCCTGCCGCGCCACGAGGATGCGGTCGGAAAGCGACAGGATCTCCGGCAGGTAGGAGGAGATCAGCACCACCGCGATGCCCTCGTCCGCGAGCCGGTTGACGAGCCCGTGGATCTCCACGATCGACCCCACGTCCACCCCGCGCGTCGGCTCGTCGAAGATCACGAGCCGCGGCTTCTGCACCAGCGCCTTGGCGATCACCACCTTCTGCTGGTTGCCCCCCGACAGTTCGATCACCTTCGAGGACGGGTCGATCGCGCGAATGTCGAGCGCCTTCGTCCAGTGCTGCGCAAGCTCCTGCGCCTGTGCCATCGACACGAGGGACAGGGGATTGGAGCCTTGCGCGAGCCGGCCGGCGAGGATGTTGTCGCGGATCGACATGGTCTCGAAGAACCCGTCGAGCTTGCGGTCCTCGGTGACATAGACGATGCCGTCGCGCATCGCCCCGCGCGGCACGCGGTAGCGGACGGGACGGCCGTCGAGCCGGACCTCGCCGCCGTGGAAGAAATTGCGCTTGAAGGCGCCGGCGACGATCTTCATCGTCTCGGTGCGGCCCGATCCGACCAGCCCGAACATTCCCGTCACCTGCCCGCCATAGACGGAGAAGGAGCTGTTGCGCACGATCTTTCCCATCGACAGGTTGTCGACGCTCAGCAGCTTCCGCCCCGCCTTGCGGATCGGAAGCTCGACCCCCTTGCGCGCGCCGTAGAGCTCGCCGGACAGGCCGCGCCCGACCATCGCCTGAATGACCCTGTCGCGGTCGAATTCGGCGGCGGCCCCCTCCGCGACCTTGCGGCCGTCGCGCAGGACGGTGATCCGGTCGGAATGGGCCAGCGCCTCCTCGAGCGCATGGGTGATGAAGAGGATCGACACGCCCCGCGCCTTCAGCCGCCGGAGCAGGCCGAAGAAATGGTGCTTCTCCTCCGGCGTGAGCGTCGCGGTCGGTTCGTCGAAGATGATCACCTTCGCCGTGTGGTGGGTGGCGCGCGCGACCTCGACCATCTGCCGCTGCGCCGCGCCGAGCGTGCTCACCAGCGCGGTGGGATCGACGTCGAAATTCATCGACAGCAGATAGGTCTGCGCCCGGATGTTGAGGCCGCGCAGGCGGTTGAGGAATTTCTCCTCGCCCAGGTAGATGTTCTGCGCCACGGTCATCGAACCGACCAGGTTCGTCTCCTGGAACACCATCGCGATGCCCTGTTTCAGCGCGGCGGAGGGCGAGGTCATCGTCACCGGCGCGCCCTCCATGAGGATCTCGCCCGCGCTGAGCTGATGCACGCCCGCAAGCGCCTTCATCAGCGTCGACTTGCCCGCGCCGTTCTCCCCGAGGATCGCATGGACCTCGCCGCGGCCGAGTTTCAGGTCGATGTCGCGGATCGCGTAGACGCCGCGGAAATCCTTCGTCGCGCCCCTGAGTTCGAGAACGGTCTCCATCACATCCCCCCTTGCGCCAGGGCCGCGCGGTCGAGCCGCAGCGCAAGGCCCGGCCCCTTCGCGGCGACGATCAGCCCCGTGTCGTGCTCGCAGACCGAGGTGACGCCGTGATGCGTCCCGTCCGTGCGGCTGTGCCAACTCGCGACCGGCTGCGCCTCCGCGTCGAGCCGCACGACGAGGCCGTAGGACCAGCCCGGCGCCCAGGGCTTGAGGATGCCCATCTGTTTCACCGCCCCGCCCTGGAGCGGTTTGCGGAAACTGTCGCCGGAGCTGAGCGCGGGCGCGATCCAGTAGGCCGGGTCCACCCGCGCCGTCATGTCCTCGCGAAAGCGCCGCTCGCGCAGGAGGAACTCGACGAGCTGGTTTCGCGGCGCGAAGACCGCGAGCCAGTAGCCGCCCTCCCGCGCCGGGAGGAGCCGCGCGGGATAGCCCGGCAGGTTCGGAAGCACGGCGTCCCCCTCCCCTCCCCCGGTGGCGTCGATCCGCAGGAGCCGGTGCCGCCAGGCTTCGCTGACGAGAAGCCCGCCCCCCGGCATCGGGGCCAGCCCACAGGGATAGGCCAGCCCCCCGGCGAGCCGCGTCGCGGCCCCGGTCCCCGGATCGACGCTCCAGACGCTTCCCGTGCGCCCCAGTGCCATGAGGTCGCGTTTCCAGTCGGACGCGGCGAACCGGTCCGAACCGCAGGCCAGGAGAAGCGTGCCGGCCTGTGTCGGGCAAAGTGCGGTGGGACAGATCAGCGGCCGATCCCCGAGCCTGTCGATCCTGCGCCCGTCCTGCGGTCCGCCGTGAAAGACGAGGCCGATGCCGTCGAGGCCGACGGCGAAACCGCCCTGCCCGTCCGCCGCCAGGCAGCTCACCTCCGCCTCGAACCGGGCGATCTCCACCGGCGCGCCGCCCGGCGTCGCACGGTAGAGCACGGGTCCGGCGGTAAAGGCGATCTCCCCGCCCCCGAGCGCCACGAGATTGTCGAGCCCCGGCAGGTCGAACAGGATCTCCGCCCTGTCGAGCGCGTGGTTGGGCTGGAGCGGTCCGTCCATCACCGGCACGGCGGTGCTGTGCGCGCCGCGGCCGAGAACGGCGTCGATCCTGTCGCGTATCGCTGCGATCATGGTCTCTCTCCCCAATAGTCGACCGGGCTCGACCAGGTCGGGTCCGCACCGGGGATCTTCCAGCGGCCGACGCGGTTGTTGCTGACCCCGCCGATATAGAGATGGCCCTCGTGTTCCTTGCAGGAGGTCACCATCGGATGATTGACCCCGCCCCTGTCCCACAGCGATTCGAGCACCTCGCCGTCGGGCGTGATCTTGATGACGCAGCCGGTGTTGATGTTGGGATAGAGCCAGTTCGCCGGGGCGATCCGGCGGGTCATGCGGCGGCGAAAGCCCGGCCGCGTCATCGCCATGTCGAGCACCGGCCCGCGCATCCCCACGAGACAGACCCAGTAATTGCCGTCCGAGGCGCGGTTGATGTTGTCGGGATAGCCCGGAAGCCCGTCGAGCACGATCTCCACCTGCCCCTTCCGCGGCCCGTCGAACCAGTAGCGGCAGACGCGGCAGGCCCAGGTCTCGTTGAACAGCAGCGACTGGCCGTCCGGCAGACAGACGATCCCGTTGGGAAAGATCCGGTTGCGCAGCACCGTCCTCGTCGAGCCGTCGCGCGGGTCGTAACAGATGATCCGCCCGTTGCCCCGGCTCTCGATCATGTCGACCGGCCAGTCGTGGACCGTGTAGCGGATCGACGCCTCGGAGAAGAAGATCCGCCCGTCCGGCGCGATGTCGAGATCGTCGGCCAGCCGGATGCGGCTGTCGTCGATGACGGAATTCCAGCTCCGCGTGATCTCGTCGGTGAGCTTCACCACCTCGCGCGCCGGCGTGACCATGTAGAGGCCCATGCCGCCGACACAGACCACGAGGTTGTCGTCCCTGTCGAAATTCATCCCGAAGGTGCCGCCGCCGATATGGGCGAAGATTTCATGCGTCCTGAAGTCCGGCGCGAGCCAGCGGTGGATTTCGCCGTGGCGCGACCCGGAATAGACGTTGCCGGCGCGGTCCACGGCCACGTCCTCCGGCCCCTCGACCTCGCCGAGGCCGATGGTCTCCACCGTGCGCAGCCTGTCGTTGACGGCAAAGACGCCCGCCGTCCCGTCCTCCGCGTCGAGCGTGTCGGCGAGGCGGATATAGGCGGGGGAGACATAGGAACTGTCGATCAGCTTCTGCCGGTTCTTGACCCAGCGCACGTCGAGCCAGACCGCCGCAAGAAGGACGACGCCGAGGATCAGCGAGGAAACCGTGCCGATCACCCCGAGCTGCAACAGCCCGTTGGTGAGGATGAGCACGATCACCGAGCCGATCAGCGCCTTGGCGACCGAACCGCGCCCGCCGCCGAGCGTCGTGCCGCCGAGGATCACGGCCGTGAGCACGGAGATTTCCATGCCGAGCCCGGTGTCGAGCCCGACGCTCGTCATCCGCGCGCCGAACAGGATGGCGGCCACCGCGACCATCATGCTGCACGACACATAGGTCAGCAGCAGCACGCGCCGCACCGGGATCCCCGCGTTATAGGCCGAGCGCCGCGCACCCCCCACCGCCGCGATGTGCCAGCCCGGCCGCGAGCGCGACAGCACGATGTGCCAGACGACGGCGAGCGCGGCGGAGATGTAGAACGTATAGGGCAGGCCGAGCAGCGCTTCGAAGCCGAGCGCGTCCCAGACCGGCGAGTCGGGCATGCCGAGCACGATCTGCGTGGCAAAGCCCGGCAGCACCATCTCGTAGACCGACCGGAACATGACCAGCGTCACCAGCGTGGTCAGGAAGGCCCGGAGCCGCAGCACGCCGATGAGAAAGCCGTTGATCGCCCCGCAGGCGGCCCCGACGCCGAGCGTCAGCGCGGCCGCCGCGGACAGCGGAAGCCCGTAGACGTTGAGCGCCGTCAGCACGGTCAGCGCGCAGAGCGCAAAGACCGAGCCGATCGACAGGTCGATGCCGCCCGAGATCATCACCAGCGACAGCGCGATCGCCACGAGCCCGAATTCGGCGAGCTGGCCCGCGATATCGTAAAGGCCGAAGGCGGTGAACATGCGCGGGTTGACGCTGCCGAACACGACGAGGGCGACGACCAGCGCGGCGAAGGGGATCGCGTTGTCGGACCACCGCTTCGACAGGATCTCCCCGATCACATGATCGGGAAAGAACCTGTAGCGGAGCCGGACCAGCGGATTTGTGGCGGACATCTTCTATTTCCTCTTCCCGCGCCTCACTCGCCCGCGCCGACGGTGAAACAGGAGGACGGGGTCAGCGTCTCCGGCGTGACGACGAAGTTGGGCGAATAGTAGACCAGCTTCTTCTCGCCCGCCGGGGCGTCGTCCTGGAGGAAGGCGGAGACCAGCGTGTTCAGCGCCTGCCCCTGCATCCGCGCGTCATATTCGATGAACATGTCGAAACTGCCGTCCTCGACCCGCTCGCAGGAGGTGGAGGCACCGCCCCCCGAGGTCACGACAAAGACCTGATCGGCGACACCCGCCTCCTTGACGGCGGCGCCGATGCCCGAATCCTGCCCGTCCCAGACGCCGAACACGGCGCAGAGATCCTCATGCTGCTGAAGCACCGAGGCGGTGATCGCCCGCGCCTTGCTCGGATCGTAGCCCGCCGCCTGTTCGGAGACGATCTCCACATCCGACCCGGCCTCCGCGAGCGCATCGCGGAACCCCTTGAGCTGGAACAGGTCCACGGGCGCCGTCGGCACGCCGGACACCACCGCCACCTTGTTGGAGGGCCCGTTGCCCCCGGAACAGCGCTCGGCCACGGCCTCCCCCGCGCGCCGCCCGATCCCGACCCAGTCCGCGCCCACATAGGCGTCCGATTGCGTCAGCGATTCCATATTGAGCTGGACCACCTTGATCCCCGCCTTCGTCGCCCGCTGGATCAGGCGCGCATAGGCCTGGATGTCGGGGTTTTGCAGCACGATGAGATCGGGCTGTTCGCCGATCGCCTGGGTCAACGCCCGCGCCCCCGCCTCCGCGCTCCAGTTCGGATCGCGCACGTCGAGCGTATAGCCGAGCTCGTCGGCCTGCCGCTTCAGAAAGGCGTGCCATGTCAGCACGAGATCGGTCGTCATGCTCATGGGAATATAGACGACGCGCTTGCCCTCGACCGCCGCGAGATAGGCGTCGCGGGTCTGGCTGGTCATTTCCTGCTGCGCGAGCGCGGGTCCGGTGGCGAGGCCGAGCGCGAGCGCCCCGGCGAGACTGGCAGTGAATTTCATCTGTTCCTCCCTGGAATCCTGATGGTCCGCGTCCCTGTCCCTCGGGCCGGGACGCGGCGGTCGCGTCAGATGTCCCCCTGCTGGGACGTCTGTTCGTCGCGCGGATTGGCGAAGGTCTCCGCCACCAGCGCCATCAGCATCACGACACTCTTGATCAGGTTCTGTGCCGTATGCGTGAGATTGAGGATGGTCATGCCGCTCAGCAGCGTGCCGACAAAGAAGGTGCCGACGAGCACGTTGCGCACCCCGCCCCGCCCGCCGCTGAGGCCGATCCCGCCGAGCACCACGACCAGCAGCACGTCATAGACCAGCGTCGTGTAGGCGAGCCGCGAGTTGATCCCGGAATTCGACGCGACGATGACCAGCCCGACGAGATAGGCGACGAGCGCGGTCATCACATATTGCGCGACGATGATCGGGCGCACCGGAAAGCCGGTGAGCCGCGCGGCGGAGGGATTGTCCCCGAGCGCATGGATCGAGCGCCCGAAGCGCGTGTAGCGCAACATCAGATGGACGAGCAGCGCGACGGCGGCAAAGACCCAGATCGTGTTCGGAATGCCGAAACTCATGCCAAAGCCCAGTTCGCGCAGCCACGCGATGCCGGCGGGGGCGTTATGGGTGTCCTGCTTGAACAGGAACGGGTTGCCGATGCCGAAGATCACCGGCGCCATGGCGAGCGTCGCGAAGATCGCGGGAATTTCCGCGAAGGCGACGATCAGCCCGACGACAAGGCCGAAGAGGCTCACGAGCCCCGCCCCGAACCCCAGCGCGACGCCGAAGGGCACCCCCTCGTTGGCGAGCTTCACCGCCCAGACCATGCCGACGACCAGCGTCGCGACCATGGTCAGGTCGACGCCCCGGCCGATCACCACGATGCACATGCCGAGCGACAGGATGCCGAGCACGGAGACGCTGCGCATCAGCGCGATGACGTTGCCGGAGGTGAGGAATTTCGGCAGCAGCAGGGAAAACCCCGCGAACATCGCGAGCGTCAGCAGGAAGACGATGCCTTCCTGGCTGAAGCGCAGCCCCCCGCTCCTCCGGTCCGGTTTCGATGTCCTCGCGTCCATGCCATGCCCTCCTCCTGCACGTTGGAACGGCCCCCGGCCCCGCGCCGGGGCGCGGCCGGGGGGAAAGCGTCAGATCGGTCGCGTGGTCGAGAAGGACAGATCCTTCCAGCGCTCGAGCTCCTCGGCCACCGCCTTCAGATCCGCGGAGATCGCCCCGTGGGCATCCTCGCCGAGCGGCAGGCGCAGCGGCGGTTTCTCCGCATCGGCCAGCGCGCAGAGCGCCTCGCCGAAAAGCTCCGGGTCGTTCGGCTGCTTGCCGTGCCGGCGAGCGCTGTAGTCCGCGACGATGGAGGCCACCTCGGCATAATCCTCCCCAAGCGTGTTGATCTCCTGCACGAGCGAGGGGCCGGCGAAATCGCTGCGGAACCCGCCCGGCTCGATCAGGGTGACGTGGATGCCCAGATGCCCGACCTCGCGCGACAGCGATTCCGAATAGCCCTCCACCGCGAACTTGCTCGCAGCATAGAAGCTGAACCCCGGCGTGCCGATGAACCCGCCATAGGAGGACAGGTTGATGACATGGCCGGCGCGCTGGCGCCGCATGACCGGCAGCACGGCGCGGGTCATCTCCACCAGTCCGAAGAAATTCACCTCGAAGAGGTTGCGGTACTTCTCCGCCCCCGTCGCCTCGGCGAGCGCCACGAGCCCGTAGCCCGCATTGTTCACCAGCACGTCGATCCCGCCGAAATCCGCCTCGGCCTTCGCCACGACGGGACCGATGCGCGCATGGTCGCGGGCATCGAGGTGATAGGCCCGCAGCCGGTCGGGATAGGCCGCCGCCAGCTCGTGCTCGCCATCGCCCGCGAGCACGGTCACGACGACAGTGTCGCCCCGCTCGAGCGCGCTGCGCGCGGTCTGGAAACCGAGCCCCTTGTCCGCGCCGGTGATGAGCCAGGTCTTCTGCTTGGAATGCGCCATGTCGGGCCTGTCCTTCCGTTCGGCAAACGCGCCCCCTGCGCCGGAAAGCTCCGGCGTCCGGGTCGGTTCGCGATGTCACGGGGTGCGAGTCCGGTGGGACCTGCTCCCCCTCCCATATTGTGAAATGCCACTTCACAAAATTTTTGCCAAGTGAAATATTCCACTCCGGCAAGAAAATTCGCGTCTGGTGCGCCGATGCGGAATATGGTCTCTGGGCTTGCATTTCCTGTGCCATTTCGGGCAGCAGGGCGGCATGCACAGGCACCTGTGCGCCGGGAGAGAGACAGGAAGGAGACGCGCCTTGGCATCTTACAGACAGGTCGTCGCGGTCGAACGCGCGCTCGCGGTGCTGCGCGCCGTCAGCCTGCGCAAGCTCGCGACGGTGGGCGAGATCCACGAGGATACCGGGATCGACAAGGCGACGGTGGTCCGCTTCCTCGAGACGCTGATCGGCGAAGGCTATGTCCACCGGATCGAGGACGGCCCGCGCTACGAGGTCACGCGCAAGGTGACCCAGCTCTCCGCCGGCTACGACCGCCACCGCGAACTCGCGCGGGTCGGCGGGATCGTGATGGAGAAATACCGCACCGTCATCACCTGGCCGATGACCTTCGCCGCCTTCGACGGCGACGCGATGGTGATCGTGGAGGCGATCCGCAAGCCGCGCGGCCTCGTGGTGAACCGGGTGCCGGGATACCGCTTCCCGATGCTCGTCACCTCCTCCGGCCTCGCCTATCTCGCCGCCGTGCCGGATGCCGAACGCGACGCGATCCTCGACCACCTCGCCACCCATCCCGGCCCCGGCGGCTGGAACCAGCGCGCCCACGACCGCGAGGAGGTGCTGCGCGTGCTCGACGAGGTCCGCGCCCGCGGCTACGCGATCAGCGACGAGGAATATTACCAGGAACAGCACGAGGGCGTGCTCTGGGGCGCGAGCGTGCCGATCCGCGGCAGGTCGGAGATCCACGGCGTGTTCGGCATCATGCTTCTGTCGCATGTGCTCAAGCGTGGCGAGGGGCTCGCGGATTACCTGCCGGTCATGACCCGGATCACCGAGGATGTCGCCGGCATGATGGACGGCGCGCCCGCCCCCCTCAGCGCGCCGGACGGCGAATGAGGCAGGCGGCGGCGAAACCCAGCAGCGCAAGGAACGCCGCCACGCGGTAGAGGGCGGCGAAGATCTCGCTGTAATGCCCCACGAGATCGGCCCGCTCCGCCGCCGGCAGCCCGCGCAGCAGCGCCGGCGTGATCGCGGAGGCGTCCCATCCCTCCGGCAGCGCCACGCCCGACAGGCCCACCGCGATGACCGAGCCGTAGACCGCGATCCCGATCGAGCAGCCGATGGTCCGCATCAGCGTGATCGCCCCGGTCGCCGCGCCGATATCCCCCTCCCCCGCGGTGACCTGCGCGCCGAAGACGAGCGCGTTCATCGCCAGCCCGTTGGCAAAGCCCTGCGCGACGAAGACCGCCACCAGTTGCCAGATCGGCGTCCCTCCCGGCAGCAGCGAGAAGACCCCGAGCGTCAGCACGCCCCAGATCAGCGACAGACGCAGCGGAAAGGTGAAATGCCAGTCCCGCGACATGAGCTGTCCGGCCAGCAGCGCGCCGCAGCTCACGCCGCAGGTCAGCGCGATGAAGAACAGCCCCGACTGCGCCGGCGTGAGCCCGTGCGCCATCTGGAGGAAATAGGCGTGATAGGTCACGAGCCCGATGGTCACCGCCCCGGAACAGAAGGTCGCGACGCTCAGGAAGTCGAAATTCCATTTCGCCAGCAGCTCGGGCGGCAGGACCGGCTCCGCCGCGCCGCGCTCGATGATCGCCGACAGCAGGAGGCCGAGGCCGGCGGCGATGCCGAGAAACAGGCTCTCGGGCGCGAGGAAGCTGCCGAACAGCCGCAGGCTGTCGGTCCAGATCACGAGGATCGTCACCGTCATGGCGATGGCGAGCGCCCCGGCATAGTCGATGACCGGCTGGCGCCCCGTCACGATCCGCGGCACCAGCACGGCAAAGCCCGCGATGGCCAGCAGCGCCAGCGGCAGCGTCGGCAGGAAGATCACCCGCCAGCCCACGAGGTCGGTCAGCGCCCCGCCGAAGGTCGGCCCGACGAAGGAGCCGAAGACGAAGACGAAGCTGAGATAGCTCTGGTAGCGCGCCCGCTGCGCCGGCGGGAAAAGGTCGGCATTCATCCCGAAGACGGTGACGAGGATGCCCCCCGTGCCCAGCCCCTGCACCAGCCGGGCGAGGATCAGGCTCGACATCGACCAGCTCGCCGAACAGCCCACCGCCCCGATGCTGAACAGGCAGAGCGAGGCGATCATCACCCGCTTGCGCCCGATCAGGTCCCCGAGCTTGCCGGAAACCGGCATGACCGCGCATTGCGCGAGCACATAGGCGGAGACGAGCCAGCTGAAATGCTCCGCCTGCCCGAGATCCCCGACGATGGTCGGCAGGGCGGTGGCGACGATCTGGTTGTCGAGCGTCGCGATGAGCTGCGTCAGCATGAGGATCGCGAAGACCTTGCGCTGGCGCGCCGTGACCGGGGGCGGGGCGGCGGGTCCGGTCATGTCGCCCGCCGGCCTTCGGAAGGACGGGGAGGAGAGGACGGCCGCCGGCCCCCCTCCCCTGCCGTCGCGGCGGGGACGGCCATGCGGCCCGTCACCCGATCTTCCCCAGCAACTCCCCGACGGACTGCTTCGCATCGCCGTAATACATGCGCGTATTGTCCTTGTAGAACAGCGGGTTCTCGATGCCGGAATAGCCCGTGCCCTGGCCGCGCTTGCTGACGAAGACCTGTTTCGCCTTCCACACCTCGAGCACCGGCATCCCCGCGATCGGGGAATTCGGGTCGTCCTGTGCCGCCGGGTTCACGATGTCGTTCGAGCCGATCACGATCACCACATCCGTCTCCGGGAAGTCCTCGTTGATCTCGTCCATCTCCAGCACGATGTCATAGGGCACCTTCGCCTCCGCCAGCAGCACGTTCATGTGCCCCGGAAGGCGGCCGGCGACCGGGTGGATCGCGAAGCGCACCTGCTTGCCCTTCGCCCGCAGCTTGCGCGTCAGCTCGGCCACGTTCTGCTGCGCCTGCGCCACCGCCATGCCGTAGCCCGGCACGATCACCACGCTGTCGGCCTCCTCCAGCGCCGCCGCCACGCCGTCGGCGTCGATCGCCACCTGTTCGCCCTCCACCGCCATCGCCGGGCCCGCGGTGCCGCCGAAGCCGCCGAGGATCACCGAGACGAAGCTGCGGTTCATCGCCTTGCACATGATGTAGCTCAGGATCGCCCCCGAGGAGCCCACCAGCGCCCCCACCACGATCAGCAGGTCGTTGGACAGCGAGAACCCGATCGCCGCCGCCGCCCAGCCCGAATAGCTGTTCAGCATCGACACCACCACCGGCATGTCCGCCCCGCCGATCCCCATGATCAGGTGATAGCCGATGAACAGCGCGCAGAGCGTCATCAGCAGCAGCGGCACCACCCCGCCGGTGTTGACGTACCACACCAGGCACAGCACCGAGAGGACCGCCGCCGCCGCGTTCAGCAGGTGCCCGCCCGGCAGCTTCTCCGCCTTCGAGCTCACCTTGCCCGCGAGCTTGCCGAAGGCCACCACCGAGCCGGTGAAGGTCACCGCCCCGATGAAGATCCCGAGGAACAGCTCCACCTTCAGGATCGTCAGCTCGACCGGCGCCTTGTGCGCCACCAGCGCCGCGAACGTGCCGAGATCGGCCAGCCCCGCCGCATCCATCCCGGCCACGCGCCCCATCACCAGATGCGCGTTATAGCCCACGAACACCGCCGCGAGCCCCACCAGCGAATGCATCGCCGCCACGAGCTGCGGCATCCCGGTCATCTCGACCTTCCCGGCCACATACCAGCCGATCACCCCGCCGCCCGCGATCAGGAGCGCGGAGAGCAGCCACAGGCCCGAGCCCGGCCCGATCAGCGTCGCGAACACCGCCAGCGCCATGCCCGCGATCCCGTACCACACCGCGCGTTTCGCGCTCTCCTGCCCCGACAGGCCGCCGAGCGAGAGGATGAAGAGAACTGCCGCGACCACATAGGCCGCCGTCGTGAATCCGAAGTCCATTGTCTCTCTCCCGCCTCAGGATTTCTGGAACATGGCGAGCATGCGCCGGGTGACGAGGAAGCCGCCGAAGATGTTGATCCCGGCCATGAACACCGACAGCGCCGCCAGCACCACCACGAGCCAGCTCCCCGAGCCGATCTGCATCAGCGCCCCCAGGATGATGATCGAGCTGATCGCGTTCGTCACCGCCATCAGCGGCGTGTGCAGCGCGTGGCTCACGTTCCAGATCACCTGGAAGCCGACGAAGACCGCCAGCACGAAGACGATGAAATGCTGCATGAAGGAGGCCGGCGCCACCAGCCCCACACCCAGCAGCAGCACCGCCCCCGCCGCGAGCAGCCCGACCTGCGTCCGCGTCTCCCGCCGGAAGGCCGCGGCCTCCTGCGCGCGTTTCTCCTCCGCCGTCGGCTCCTTCGGCTTCTCGCGCCTCTGCGCCGCGATCGCCTGCACCTTCGGCGGCGGCGGCGGGAAGGTGATCTCCCCCGCATGGGTCACCGTCGCCCCCCGGATCACGTCGTCCTCCATGTCCTGCACCACCTGGCCGTCCTTGCCGGGCGTCAGGTCGGTCATCATGTGGCGGATGTTCGTCGCATAGAGCGTCGAGGCCTGGGTCGCCATCCGGCTCGGGAAATCGGTGTAGCCGATGATCGTCACGCCGTTGGGCGTCACGATCTTCTCGTCCGGCACCGTCAGCTTGCAGTTGCCGCCGCGCTCCGCGGCGAGGTCCACGATCACCGAACCCGGCTTCATCGCCGCCACCATCTCCTCGGTCCAGAGCTCCGGCGCCTCCCGGTTCGGGATCAGCGCCGTGGTGATCACGATGTCCATCTCCGGCGCGAGCTCGCGGAACTTCCTCAGCTGCGCCTCGCGGAATTCCGGCGAGGACACAGAGGCATAGCCCCCCGTCGCCGCCCCGTCGCCCTGCTCCTCCTCGAAGTCGAGATAGACGAATTCCGCCCCCATGCTCTCCACCTGCTCGGCCACCTCCGGCCGCACGTCGAACGCACGGGTCACCGCCCCCAGCGAGGTCGAGGTGCCGATCGCCGCAAGCCCCGCGACGCCCGCGCCCACCACCAGCACCTTCGCCGGCGGCACCTTGCCCGCCGCCGTCACCTGCCCGGTGAAGAACCGACCGAAATTGCTCCCCGCCTCGATCACCGCCCGGTAGCCCGCGATATTGGCCATGGAACTCAGCGCGTCCATCTTCTGCGCCCGGCTGATCCGCGGCACCATCTCCATCGCGATCACCGTCGCGCCCGCCGCCTTCGCCGCCTCCAGACCCGCCGCATTGCCGCCGGGGTTGAAGAAGGAGATCAGCGTCTGCCCCGCGCGCAGCAGCCCCAGCTCCGCCTCCGTCGGCACCCGCACCTTCGCGACGACGTCGCTCCGCGCCCAGAGGTCCGAGGCGCTCTCCACCACCTCAACACCCGCAGCCGCATACTCCGCATCCGCAAACCCCGCACGCACACCCGCGCCGCTCTCGACAAGGCATTCATAGCCCAGCTTCTGAACCTGCACCGCGCTCGCAGGCGTCAGCGCAACACGCGCCTCGCCCTCAATCACTTCCCTCGGAACACCGAATCTCACCTGGATTTCCTTCTTTCTGCCGTTCGTGCCGCCGCCGCGCCGTCGCCCCGCCCGCGCCCGAAGGCCGGCCGTCGCAGCGCCCTGCGGCATCTTGACCGCAGCAAAGCAATTTGCGAGCCAAAACTGAATACCCCCCGAAATAATTCCATGACCCGCCTCCGCGCCGCATTGGCACGGCGATTGCTTTCTCTCCGGGGCAGCCCCAGAGGGGCAGCCGAAACCTGGAGTTTGAGGAGGAAAACATGGACAAACTTCGGACATCTCTCGTGGCAGCACTCTGCCTGTCCGCCGCACCGCTGTCGGCCCAGGACAGCGTGACGCTCAAGCTCGCGACCTTCCTGCCGCCGTCGCATTACGGCGTCACCCAGGGCAGCCAGGTCTTCATCGACGAGGTCGAGGAGCTTTCCGACGGCGCCGTCGAGATCGAATTCTACCCCGCCGAACAGGCCGGCAAGGCGCGCCAGCTCATCGACCTCGTCAAGGCGGGCGCGGTCGACATCGCCGAGATCGGGACCGGCTATGTCAGCAGCGGCGAGCTGCCGCTGCTCGGCGTTCTCGAGGTGCCCGGCCTCGTCGAGGACGTCTGCGACGGCACGCGCGCGAGCCGCGCCATCGGCGAACCGGGCGGCCCGCTCTATGAAAGCGACCTGAAGCCCGCGGGCCTGCGCGTCATCAGCTATTACGTCTACGCGCCCTATGGCGCCGCCGCCTCGCGCCGGCAGATCACCTCGGTCGAGGATCTCCAGGGCCTGAAGATGCGCAACGCGGGCGGGCTGATGGAGCTCACCGTCGGTGAGCTCGGCGCGGTGCCGGTGAAACTGACCTCCCCCGAGGTGACGCAATCGCTCCAGCGCGGCACGCTCGACGCGGTGATGATGTCCTTCGCCGCGGTCGAGACCTATGGCTATGACGAATTCGCCCATTACGGCAGCACCGGCTATTCGATGGGAACGCCCGGCGTCTTCGCGATGATGTCGGAGGCGCGCTACCAGCAGCTTCCCGACGAGGTGAAGGCCGCGGTCGACGAGGCCGGCAAGCGCGCGGAGGAGAATTTCTGCCGCTTCTCCGTCGAGGACGAGGCCCGCGCGATCCGCGACCTCCAGGAGTCGGGCCGGATGGAGATCTACACCTGGTCCGAGGAGGATGTCGCACAGCTCGAGGAGACGCTCGCCAGCATCTCCGAGGACTGGGTCGACCAGCTCGAGGCGCGCGGCAAGCCCGCGGCCGAGACGCTCGAGACATTCACCGCCGAAGTGAACGCGGAGTGATGCAGACGGCGCGGGCGCCTCTCGCGCGCGCCGCGCCCCCTTCCAGGGAGGCTGGAACATGAGTGAGAAACAAGGATCCCCGCCGCGCGGACCGTTCGGACCCGGCGGCGTCCTCGACACGGCGGTCAGGCAGGTGGAGACGGTGCTGCTGTACCTTCTCTGCCTCGTGCTGTTCGTCATGATGGTGCTGATCGCCGCCGATGCGCTCGGCCGCTATTCGATGAACAGGCCGCTGACCTTCACGGTCGACCTCGTGACCATGTACCTGCTGCCGGCGGCGATGCTGCTGCCGGCGGGGCTGGTGCTGCGGCGCGGCGGACATATCGGCGTCGATCTCTTCGCGATGATGATGCCGCGGCGGCTCTACCACGCGCTGATCGGGCTGGGGCTCCTGGCCTCCGCGCCGATCTTCTGGATCATGACGCACCGCATCGCCCTCATGGCGAGCGACAGCCTGTCCCAGAAACTCGTCGCCACCGGCATGGTGCCCTGGCCGATCTGGGCCGAACAGGCGATCTTTGCCCTGGCGATGGGGCTTTTCACCCTGCGCGCCCTGCATATCGGGGTGAGCCAGCTCGTCGCCGCGGTCACGGGCGACAGCGCGCAGGCGATCTCGATCCTGCCGGACGGGGACACACGCGAGCATTCGGAAGAGGCCGTCTGATGGAAATTACTGTTGGTTTTCTGCTCCTGGCGGTCCTGCTGATCGTCGGCCTGCCGGTCTCCGTCGCGCTCGCGCTCGCGGGCGGCGTCGGGCTCTACCTCGTCGGGGGGCTCCAGCTCGCCACCGGGATCCTCGCCACGACGCCGCTCGGCGCCGTGCACAGCTATGAATTCGTGATGATCCCCATGTTCATCCTCATGGCCAATTTCATCGTCGCGAGCGGGATCAGCGAGGAGATGTTCGACATCGCGAAGAAATGGATGGGGCGCACGCCGGGCGGGCTCGCCCATGCCACCGCGCTCACCGGCGCGGCCTTCGGCGCGATCTCCGGCTCGAGCACGGCGGCCGCGGCCACCCTCGCCTCCACCACCATCCCCGGCATGGTGAAACAGGGCTACGACACCCGGCTCGCCTCCGGCGTGGTGGCGATCTCGGGCACGCTCGCGATGCTGATCCCGCCGAGCGGGGCGATGATCATCTACGCGCTGCTTGCCGACATGAGCGTCGCGAAACTGCTGATCGCCGGGGTGGTTCCGGGCATTCTCGTGACGCTCGCGATCATGCTCACCATCCTCTTCCTCGTCTGGCGCAACCCCGAGCACGCGCCCGCCGCGCAAAGCTACGGCTGGTGGGAAAAGATCGCCTCGCTGCGGCATGCCTGGTCCTTCATCCTGCTGTTCTCGATGGTGACCGTGGTGATCTACACCGGTGTCGGCACGCCGACCGAAGCCTCCGCCATGGGGGCGCTCGGCGCCTTCCTGCTCGCGCTGCTGCGCGGCACGAGCTTCAGGCAGTTCGTGCAGGCCGGCGTCTCGACGCTCGAGGCGAGCTGCATGATCGCGATGATCTTCCTCGGCGCGCAGGTCTTCGTCTACTTCCTGACGATGACCCAGGCGACCCAGTCGCTCGTCGGCTGGCTCGTCGACTCACAGATCCCCTCGCTCGCGATCCTGATCGCGATCCTGGCGATCTACCTGATCCTCGGCTGTTTCATGGATCTCATCGCGATGCTGATCCTGACCGTGCCGATCGTCACGCCGCTGATGCTCCAGCTCGGCTACGATCCGATCTGGTTCGCGGTGATCACCATCGTGATGGGCGAGATCGGGGTGCTCACCCCGCCATTGGGGATCAACGTGTTCGTCATCTCGAAATACACGCGGCTGCCCGTGGGCGAGGTCTTCCGGGGCGCCTTCCCGCATGTCATCGCCCACCTGATCCTCGTCGCCCTGCTGGTGGCCTTCCCCGAGCTCGTGCTCTGGCTGCCCTCGACGATGAACTAGACCCTCCGGGGGGCGTGGGTGCCGCGCCCCCCGACGCTGCATCCGCGGCATTATGCAGCCGCAGCAATTCCGCCATGCAGCATTGTACCTACTGCCTCCCGGCCCCTGCCCCTATGTTCCGTTCAACAGAAAACGAAACCTGGAGCACAGCCATGACCCGCACCGAATATGCGAAGATCGTCAGCGATGCAAAGGCCGAGCGCGCCGCCGCCCTGAAGAACGCCTTCGCCCGCCTTTTCCACATCTCCGCGCCCGCGCCGCACAAGGCCTGAGCCGACGCCAGCCGGCCTGTCCCGCGCGCGGGGCAGGATGAGGGCAGGCGCCGCTGCGTCCCGCCCCGCCAGGACCGACCTGCGCCCCGCCGCGACATGACGGGCGCAATGGGACGACCGCAGCACGCGGCCGCCCGGCCGGATCTCACCCCGCCTTCAGCATCCCGTGCGGATCGAGCACGAATTTCTTCGCCGCCCCGTGGTCGAAGGCCTCATAGCCCTGCGCCGCATCCTCGAGCGAGATCACCTGCGCATTCACGATGTCGGCGATCGGCAGGCGCCCGTGCAGGATCGCCTGCATGAGCTGGCGGTTGTACCGCAGCACCGGCGTCTGTCCGGTGTGGAAGCTCTGCGCCTTCGCCCAGCCGAGTCCGAAGCGCAGCGACAGGCTGCCGACCTTCGCGGCATCGTCCACCGCGCCGGGATCCTCGGTCACGTAAAGGCCTGGAATGCCGATATCGCCCGCCGGACGGGTGATCTCCATCATCTGGTTGAGCACGATGGCGGGCTGTTCCCCGCCCGCATGGCCGCGCGCCTCGAAGCCGACGGCGTCGATGGCCGCGTCCACCTCCGGGCTGCCGGTGATCTCCGCGATCATCTCGCCGAGCCGGTCGCCCGCGTTCAGGTCGACGGGGGCAAAGCCCATCTTCTCCGCGTGGTCGAGCCGTTCCCTGTTGAAATCCCCGACCATCACCACGGCCGCGCCGAGGATCTGCGCGGAGGCCGCGGCGGCAAGCCCAACCGGCCCCGCCCCCGCGACATAGACCACCGAGCCGACCCCCACGCCTGCGGAGACCGCGCCGTGAAAGCCGGTCGGCAGGATGTCCGACAGCATCGTCAGATCGCGGATCCTCTCGAGCGCCTGATCGCGATCCGGGAATTTCAGCAGGTTGAAATCGGCATAGGGCACCATCACATAGCGCGCCTGCCCGCCGACCCAGCCGCCCATGTCGACATAGCCATAGGCCCCGCCCGCGCGGGCCGGGTTCACGGTGAGGCAGACGCCCGTGTCCTGTTCCCGGCAACAGCGGCAGCGCCCGCAGGCGACGTTGAACGGGACCGAAACGATATCCCCGATCTCGAGCATCTCCACATCGCTGCCCTTCTCGATCACCTCGCCGGTGATCTCGTGGCCGAGCACGAGGCCCGCGGGCGCCGTGGTCCGCCCGCGCACCATATGCTGGTCGGAGCCGCAGATATTGGTCGAAACGACCTTCAGGATCACCGCATGGTCGAGCTTGCGCCCGTCATCGGGCGCGGACATCACCGGATCGGGAATGTCCCGCACCTCGACCTTGCCGGGTCCGACATAGACGACACCTCTGTTGGAACTCATGTTTTCTCCTCCCTTTTGGCTGGCGGGATCGCACCCCGCTCCGGAGGAGCATCGGCCGGCGCACCTCCCGCCGCGAGAAGGGATGAGGCAAACGGACAGGAGATCTGCGTCGCGCCGGCCCCGCGCCCCCGCTCGGCGGAGAGACGCCGGCGCCGCCCTCAGTCCTGCACCGCCACGGGACGGCGGAACGACTGCGGCGTACAGCCGTAGCGGCGCCGGAACATCCGGCTCAGGTGCGACGAATCGCAGAATCCGCAGTCCACCGCGATCTGGGCCACCGATTTCTGGCTGTTCTCGACGAGGTGGCGCGCGAAATCGAGCCGCATGTCGAGAAAGGCCGCCTGCGGCGAGGTGTCGAGCGCGAGGCGGAAATGGCGTTCGATCTGGCGTTTGCTGTTGCCCATCTTCTGCGCGATGTCCTGCACCGAGATCGGCGTGTCGATATTCTGCTGCATCAGCAGGAGCGCGCGCTGCACGATCGGATCCCGCGTCTTGAGATCGAGCGGCAGGCCCGGCTGCGGCTTCTCCGCCTGGAGCGCGTCGTCGATGATCATGATATGCAGGCTCTTGCTGGCCTGGGCGCGCCCGACATGCTTGTCCACCAGATAGGCGGCAAGATGGGCCGAACTTGCCCCGCCCGAACAGGTGAGCCGGTCGCGGTCGACGACGAAGATCTGGTCGGCCACCGGATCGAGCCCTTCAAATTCCTCAAGGAAATCAGAGTGATGGAACCAGCTCACGCAGCAGCGGTAGCCATCGAGCAACCCCGCCTGGTGCAGGAAGAACGCCCCCGTGCACACCCCGACCAGCGGGATCCCCGCCGCCGCGGCACGGTGCAGGAACTGGTGATAGGCCGGGCCGAGGCTGGGCGTTTCGTCCATCAGCCCGCCGACCACGACGATGTAATCGAACCGGCGCGGATCGCCGAGGCGCTCCTTCGGCTGCACGGTGATGCCGCTGCTCGAGGCGACCGGGTCCATCGTGTCCGACAGCACCGTCCAGCTGCACAGGATCGGGCGGCTGCGGTCGCCCTCGTCGGCCGCGAGCCGCAGCACATCGACGAAATTCGCGAAGGCGCAGAGCGTGAAGCGCTTGGCAAGGATGAATCCGACCGACAGGCGCGGTCCCTCCGCGCGCGGCTTCATCGCGCGCAGGCTGCCGGGCCGCACCGGGGCGAGCGTGTCGCGAGACTCGGGAATCGTGACCATTGTGCATCTCCAACACGAGGGCGATGAGCAGCATGTGTCGTAGCGATAATCCCGCTTCGACGCAAATGTTCTATTTCGCGACGCAAAAAGTCGCCACGCTCCCTGTCACGATACCGCAATGCGACGGTCGCGGAAAGCGGCCCGGCGGGATCGGACGACCAACACCGGCATACGACCGGTGGGACCGCAAAGGCCTCGCCCCGGCGATGTCCCCCGCGACCCGAAACAAAAAACGGTCCCGCCAATGGCGCGGACCTGTCCGGCACCGCGGGATCGGCGTCGGGCTCCGACAGAGAGAGGATGAAGATGAAGGTACTCGTGCCCGTGAAGCGGGTGGTCGATTACAACGTGAAGATCCGCGTCCGGGCGGACCGCACGGGTGTCGATCTCTCCAACGTGAAAATGTCGATGAACCCCTTCGACGAGATCGCCGTCGAGGAGGCCGTGCGCCTGAAGGAAGCGGGCAAGGCCGACGAGGTCGTCGCCGTCTCCATCGGCCCGGCACAGGCGCAGGACGTGCTGCGCACCGCGCTCGCCATGGGCGCCGATCGTGCGATCCTGATCGCCGCGGAGGGTCCGGTCGAACCGCTCGCCGTGGCAAAGCTGCTCCGGGCCGTGGTCTCCGCCGAGGCGCCCGGCCTCGTGATCCTCGGCAAGCAGGCAATCGACGACGATGCCAACCAGACGGGCCAGATGCTCTCCGCCCTGCTCGGCTGGCCGCAGGCGACCTTCGCCTCCGAGATCGCGCTCGGCGACGGCACGGCGAAGGTCACGCGGGAGGTGGACGGCGGCCTTCAGGCCATCGAGGTCACGCTCCCCGCCGTCGTCACCGCCGACCTGCGCCTCAACGAGCCGCGCTATGCCTCCCTGCCGAACATCATGAAGGCCAAGAAGAAGCCGCTCGAGACGAAGACGCCCGAGGAATTCGGCGTCACCGTCGAGCGCCGCCTGACCGTGCTGCGCGTCGAGGAGCCGGTGCAGCGCCAGGCGGGGATCAGGCTCGCCACCCCCGCCGAGCTGATCGAAAAGCTCAGAGCCGAAGCCGGCGTCATCTGACCGAAAGGACCCCCTCCATGGCCATTCTCCTTTTTGCAGACCATGACAACGCGACCCTGTCGGACCAGACCGCCAGGACGCTCACCGCGGCCGCGCAGATCGGTGGCGAGATCGACATCCTGATCGCGGGCAAGGACGCCGCCGCCGCGGCCGCGGCCGCCGCGAAGCTCGCCGGCGTGCGCAAGGTGCTCGTGGCGGAGAGCGACGCGCTCGAACACCGCCTTGCCGAGCCCTCCGCCGCGCTCATCGTGTCGCTCGCGGGCGACTACGACACGATCCTCGCCCCGGCGACCACCACCGGCAAGAACGTGCTCCCGCGTGTCGCCGCCCTGCTCGACGTGATGCAGGTGTCGGAGGTGACCGAGATCGTCGCGCCCGACACGTTCAAGCGCCCGATCTACGCGGGCAATGCGGTCGAGGTGGTGCAATCCACCGACCGGATCCGGGTGCTGACCCTGCGCACCGCAGGCTTCGCCGCCGCGGCAGAGGGCGGGTCCGCCCCGGTCGCCGCCGTGGACGTGCCGGCGGAGGGCGCGGACCTGTCCCGCTTCGTCGAGAACATCCTGTCGCAAAGCGACCGGCCCGAGCTCACCTCCGCGAAGATCATCGTCTCCGGCGGCCGCGCCCTCGGGTCGGAGGAAAAATTCCGGGAGGTCATCACCCCGCTTGCCGACAGGCTCGGCGGCGCCATCGGCGCCTCGCGCGCGGCGGTGGACGCGGGCTATGCCCCGAACGACCTCCAGGTCGGCCAGACCGGCAAGGTGGTCGCCCCCGATCTCTACATCGCCTGCGGCATCTCCGGTGCGATCCAGCACCTCGCGGGCATGAAGGACAGCAGGATCATCGTCGCGATCAATACCGACGAAGATGCCCCGATCTTTCAGGTGGCCGATTACGGCCTCGTCGGCGACCTCTTCGAGGTCGTCCCCGAACTGGAGCGCCAGCTATGACGATCCCCCTCCAACGTCTTCACACGGACCGGCAGACAATGAGCTCTTCTTCCTACATCCTGCGCATCGCCTGCGACGACCAGCGCGGCATCGTCGCCGCCGTCACCTCCGCCATGTCCGCGCGGGGGGCGAATATCGCGGAATCGAACCAGTTCTGGGACCGCCAGACCAACAAGTTCTTCCTGCGCATGGCCTGCCTCTTTCCCGAGCAGACCAGCAAGGACGCCGTCGAACTGGCGCTGAAACCGGCGGTGGACCGCTTTGACCTGAAGCTCAAGGTCGAGGACCAGACGCGCCGCCCGAGGATCGTCATCATGGTGTCGAAATTCGACCATGCGATGCTGCACCTGCTCTACCAGATCAAGGTCGGCTGGCTCGATGCCGAGGTCGCCGCGATCGTGTCGAACCACGAGGACGCGCGCAAGGTGGCCGAACAGGAGGGCATCCCCTTCCATTACTGGCCGGTGAACAAGGACAACAAGGCCGAGCAGGAAGACAGGCTCGCCGCGCTCGTGCAGGAGACCGGGGCCGAGCTCATCATCCTCGCCCGCTACATGCAGGTGCTGACGAACGAGCTGTCGAACCGCTTCTATGGCATGATCATCAACATCCACCATTCCTTCCTGCCGTCCTTCAAGGGGGCGAAGCCCTATCACCAGGCGCATGAACGCGGGGTGAAGCTGATCGGCGCGACGGCGCATTACGTGACGCCGGATCTCGACGAAGGGCCGATCATCGAACAGGAGACCGAGCGCGTGAGCCATTCCATGTCCGCCGAGGATTTCGTCGCCACCGGCCGCGACATCGAATCCCGCGTCCTCGCCCGCGCGGTGAAATTCCACCTCGAGGGCCGGGTGATGCTCAACGACAACCGCACCGTGGTCTTCATCCCCTGATCCCGGCCCGCGAGAGGGGCGGCCCCCTGCCCCTCCGCCGCAACCGCAAAGGATTCTCGCGCATGACCGCACATCTCATCGACGGAAAGGCCTTCGCCGCCGGTCTCGGGGACCGCATCGCGGCCGGAGCGTCGGATTTCGCCGCCCGGACCGGCCGCGCGCCGGGCCTCGCCGTGGTGCTCGTCGGCACCGACCCCGCGAGCGAGATCTACGTCCGCAGCAAGGGCCGCATGGCGCGCAAGCTCGGGATGGAGAGTTTCGAGCACCGCCTGCCCGCCGACACGACGCAGGAGGAACTCCTCGCCCTCGTCGCCGGGCTCAATGCCGACGCGGCGGTGGACGGGATCCTCGTGCAGCTCCCCCTGCCCTCCCCCCTCGACAGCCGCGCGGTGATCGAGGCGATCGACCCCGGCAAGGACGTGGACGGGCTGCACCCGCTGAGCGCGGGCCACCTCGTCGCCGGCCTGCCGGGCCTCGTGTCCTGCACGCCGCTCGGCTGTCTCATGCTGCTGCGGGAAACGCTCGGCTCCCTCGCCGGGCTCGATGCCATCGTCATCGGGCGGTCGATCCTCGTGGGCAAGCCGATGGCGCAGCTCCTGCTGGCGGAGAACTGCACCGTGACCATGGCGCATTCGCGCAGCCGCGACCTGCCCGAAAAGGTCGCGCGGGCCGATATCGTCGTCGCCGCCGTCGGCCAGGCGGAGATGATCCGCGGCGAATGGATCAAGCCGGGCGCGACCGTGATCGACGTCGGCACGAGCCGCGTGCTGCGCGACGGCCGGACGCTGCTCGTGGGCGACGTCGATTTCGCCGCCGCCGCCGAGCGCGCCCGCGCGATCACCCCGGTGCCGGGCGGCGTCGGACCGATGACGATCATGAGCCTGATGCACAACACGCTTGTCGCCGCCTGCCGGCGCAGGGGGCTGCCGGTGCCGGACCTGGACGGATGACAATGCGCGGGGATCAGATCCGCGACACATGGACCGGCCGCGCAGGGGACATTCCCCCTGCGCGGCTCTCGTCGGTTCCGGGGCCGGGCGATGGACCCGGCCTCCCGCGCGTGGCGCCGCCACGCAGACCAACAGACAGACATCTCGAAAAGAAGGAATGAGAGAAATGTCCGCATTTCCCAACAGGGCGAACGTCGTCATCGTCGGCCTCGGCGGCATCGTCGGTGCCTCCGTCGCGCATCACCTCATCGAAAACGGCTGGGACGGGATCGTCGGCATCGACAAGTCCGGCATCCCGACCGACATCGGCTCCACGGCCCATGCCTCGGACTTCTGCTATGCGACGAGCCATGACCTGCTCTCGACCTGGTCCACGATGTATTCGATGGATTTCTACGAGAAGATGGGCCATTACGCCCGGATCGGCGGGCTCGAGGTCGCGCGCGTGGGCGATGACGAACGCATGGCCGAACTGAAGCGCCGGGTCGATTCCGGCCGGGCCTTCGGCACCAATGTGCGGATGATCTCCGCCGCCGAGGCGAAGGAGAAATTCCCCCTGCTCGAGGAGGACCAGATCCAGGGCGCGATGTGGGATCCGGACGCCGGGCTCGTCATCCCGCGGTCGCAGACCGTGGCGGGCAAGCTCGTGGACGCGGGCGTGGCGGCCGGCAAGCTCACCGCCTTCGCCAACACCTCCGCGCTCGAGCTGATCTCCGAGGACGGGCGCATCACCGGGGTGAAGACCACCCGCGGCACGATCATGGCCGATCACGTCGTCGTCTGTGCCGGTCTCTGGGGCCGGCTGATCGCGGAGATGGCGGGCGAAGACCTTCCGGTGATGCCGGTCGACCACCCGCTGACCTTCTTCGGGCCCTATGACGCCTTCGCCGGCACCGGCAAGGAGATCGGCTATCCGCTGCTGCGCGACCAGGGCAACTCCGCCTATCTGCGCGACACCGGCGATCCGAAATCGACCGAGGGCGGCCAGATCGAATGGGGCTATTACTACGAGAAGAACCCGCGCCTCGTGCATCCGCGCGAGATCCTCGAAAAGGACCAGGCGCGCCTGTCGCCCTCGCAGCGCGATCTCGAGCTCGAGGACGTCATCGAACCGCTCGAACGCGCCATGGAACTGACCCCGATCCTCGGCGATCTCGGCTTCAACGAAAGCCATTCCTTCAACGGGTTGCTGCAAACCACCACCGACGGCGGCCCGTCGATGGGCGAAAGCCGCAAGCTGCGGGGCCTGTGGTACGCGGTCGCGATCTGGGTCAAGGACGGCCCCGGCATGGGCAAGCTCATTGCCGACTGGATGACCCACGGCCGCACCCATATCGACCACCACGCGATCGACTACGCGCGCTTCAACGATTTCCAGCTCGACCCCGAGTTCATCCGGGGCCGCTGCGAGGAGACGGCGGCGAAGATCTACAACCCGCCGGTGCACACGCGCGAACCCTTCGCCAACGGCCGCGGCATCCGCCGCTCGCCGTTCCATGAGCGCGAGGTGGAGCTCGGCGGCTATTTCATGGAGCTGGGCGGCTGGGAACGGGCGCATGGCTATGCCGCCAACGAGCACCTGCTGGAAAAATACGCCGACCAGGTGCCGGTGCGGGAGAACGAATGGGACAACCGCCATTTCTGGCGCGTGTCGAATGCCGAACAGCTCGAGATGAGCGCGGATTGCGGCCTGATCAACCTGTCGCATTTCCACATGACCGACATCGCCGGGCCGGACCATGTCGCGCTGATGGAATATCTCTGCGCCGCGAAGATCGGCGGGGAGGCGACTATCGGCAAGGGGATCTATACCCACATGCTCGACGACGAGGGCAATGTCCGCGCCGATTTCACGGTGTTCCGCATGGAGGACCGCTGCCGGCTCGTGAACGGCGCCGATGCGGGGCCGCGCGACCTCGTCTACATGCGGCGCATGGCGCAGGACCGCGGGCTCGACGTCACCATCACCGACGTGACGGAGGATTACACCACCATCGGCATCTGGGGCCCGAACGCGCGCGAGACGCTGAAAAAGGTCGTGGCCGAGCCGGAGAGGCTCGAGGTGGAGAATTTCCCCTTTGCGGCGATCCGCACCATCGAGATCGCGGGCAGGAAGGTCTCCGCCTTCCGCATTTCCTATGTCGGCGAACAGGGCTGGGAGCTGCACATGCGCTATGAGGACGGGCTGGCCGTCTGGGATGCGCTGCGGGCAACCGGCATCATTGCGGTGGGGGTCGAGACCTATGCGAATTCGCGGCGGCTGGAGAAGTCGCTGCGGCTCCAGAACGCCGACCTGATCACGCAATACAACCTCTACGAGGCGGATCTCGCCCGGCCGAAGGTCAAGGAGGCGGAGTTCCGCGGCAAGGAGAAACATCTCGAATACCGCGCCCGCGCGCATCAGCCGGCCATGCTCTGCACGCTGGTGATGACCGACAATATCGACAGCACCGGCGTCGCGCGCTATCCGGTCGGGTCCCAGCCGGTGCTCGACCCGGCGACGGGGGAGACGCTGGTCGACGCGCTCGGCCGCCGCTCCTACACGACCTCGATTGCCTTCGGGCCGAGCATCGGCAGGAACATCGCGCTCGCCTACCTGCCCTGGGACTATTGCGAGGTGGGGCGCAAGCTCGAGATCTCCTATTTCGACGAGGTCTATCCCGTCGAGGTGGCGGGCGTCGGCTATGCGCCGCTCTACGATCCGCAGAACCTGAAACCGCGGAGCTGATCGCGGGGAGAACGCGTGAGGGCGCGGGGGAAATCCCGCGCCCTTTTTCGTGGCTGCCCCCCTGCCCCACTCCCCTGCACCGGCCGGGCGCGCGAGGACGGATGACTCTGTGCGCGTATTTAGTTAACATGTTAATTACCATCATTGTCAGCCGGCCGGGAGTCGCGATGCAGGAACCGCCGAAACACGGGACAGCCCCGCCGGAGTCCGCCCCCCGGATCTCCGGGACGCTTCCGGTCGCGCTCCTGCGGGCACGGGAGGGCGTGATGGATCGCTTTCGCCCGATGCTCGCCGCCCATGACGTGACCGAGCCGCAATGGCGCGTCCTGCGGGTGCTCGCGGAATTCGGGGAGACGGAGGCCGGCCCTCTCGCGACCCGCGCGGGGCTGCTCGCCCCCTCCCTCACCCGCATCATGCGCCGGCTCGAGGCGCGCGGGTTCCTCCACACGCGGCGGGAGGCGGAGGACCGGCGGCGACGGATTGTCAGCCTTACCGCGGAGGGCCAAAGCTTTCTCGACAGGCTCGCACCGCAGAACGCGCGGATCCTCGCGGAGATCGAAGAGGCGGTCGGACGCGAGCGGATCGGAACGCTTCTGGACGAAATCGAGGACCTGCTCGCCGCGCTCGGCGCCGCGGAGTGAGCGCCCTGCCCCGCTGCCCTCCATGTCTTTCTGGCACCGCGCGGGTGGGCCGTTCGGAAAAATTGTCAGCTGACAATCGTCGCAACCGGGCGCAGGGCTATCGAGGATCCGGGGAGAAGGCCGGGGCTTTTGTCCGTAGCAGGTCGTGAAATTGTCAGCTGACAATCGCCACGGTGGTCAGCGCCGCTCTGGCGGTTGACGAAGCTCCGGTCCCGCTCTCAGCGCCGGAGGCCGGCCCACCCGCGCGCAAAAATTGTCAGCTGACAATCGGCGTCGTCCCGTCGCGATCGTGGGCATTTTTCGTCGGAGCCAGAAATTGTCAGCTGACAATTTCGGCCGGCCGTGGGCCGTCCGGGAGGGGGTGGCGGTGGAAATAGATCTCATCCATCCTGAAAATTGTCAGCTGACAATCGCGATCTCGGCCGGTGGCGCAGGGGCCTGCGATGGCGCCCGGCGCGGCTGTCGCGGGCCGGCCTTTGCAACCGCTCCGCAAAATTGTCAGCTGACAATTGATGCAGCACCTCCCGCCGCGCGCCTCCCCCGGACGAAAAATTGTCAGCTGACAATTTTCCCCGCGGCCTGCGCGACGCGGGCCCTTTGGGCGGCGAGCATCGGGACGACGTCGAACAGCCCCCGCGCGGCGAGGCGCGACAGGCGGCGGAGGTAGGCGCCGGGTGCGTCGATTTCCGCGAACCTCTCGAGGATGCAGAGGACCACGAGACTTGCCGTGTCCTCGCCCATTCCCCGCCGTGCTTCGACATGGACGGGCCTGTCGATCCCCAGCATCGGAATGAGAAGCTCGGTGCGGTCGCGCAGCATTTGCCAGCTGACAATCTTCTCGGGAAAGAATTCGCTGAACGTCGGGAAGGTGGTCGGGATGTCCTGGAGCTGGAGCGGGGGTGCCCGGTGCGGTCCGGTGTCGTTCTCGGAACGGGTCCGGTCCCTGCCCCGGCCTTCAGAGTCAGAAACAGATTTTTTTTCTGTCTGTATGTGCCGCTCATTTTCGCTGTTGCTGACGCTCGTTTCCGGTGTTTCCGACGGTATTTCCCCGGCCGTTTCCACAGGGTCCTGCGGGGCCGCCAGCGTGGCGATCGTGGCGGACAGCCGGGTGTCGAGGGCGCGAAGCTCCTCCGGCCCGACCTTGCGCCGCAACATCAGCCGCGTGAAGTCGAGGAGCGCGGCGAAGGCGGCGGGATCCCTGCCCTGAACCTCGCAGAGCGTCAGAAGGTCGTTGCGGTGCGCGAGGATCGCCGCCCGCAGCAGCGCGATCTCCTCCGCCCGTCGTGTCAGCCGTGCGGCGACCTGGGCCAACTCCCCGGCGCGGCGGGCCAGCGGCGAGAGGTCGAAGCCGAAGGCGGCGCGGATCTCCGTGCCGAGCGCGCGGGCGAAGCGCTTGCCGTTCGGACTGTCGTGCCGCGCGATGAAGCCGGTGTCGACGAGCTGGCGAAGATGGCGGCGCAGCGTGCTCTCGGGCATCCCGCCGAGACGTTCGGAGAGCGTGGTGTTCGAGGGGAAGACGATGGCGGCGCCCTTGCCGGCTGGCAATTCGCGTTTCGGAAAGAAGCTCAGCAGCGCGCGCAGCACCGTCACCGCGCGATGCGACAGCCCGTATTCGGGAACCGCCGCGGTGAAGGTGGTGAGCAGGGCCCATTTGTCCGGGCTGTCCGCCGGTGCCTGTCCGGCGGAACCTGTCGGCAGGCAAGCCGAAACCGGCCGCCCGATGGAGAAATCGGTCGCATGTCGCATGAAATTTTCACGAAAGACAACAAAATCCACGCCCCACTCGCGCGAGCGGAGTTGACAGGAGAGGCGGGGAAGGGATATTCCAGAGGTGCTTAAGTTCTAGAAGGGCCTTCCGGGTTTGTCCTGGGGGGCTTTTCTTTTGTGTCCGTCTACGTGCCTCCTTGTTGCTCTCTTGTCCTCAATCTTCCGCCCGGCCTTGTTGCCAGCGGGCGTGAAGCTCCTGAACCAGATCGTCGGCATTCTCCGCGATCCAGGTTGCGAATCCCTCGTCCTCCCGCGCCGGAAACGTCACGGCGGTGCCGCGGCGGGTCGCCTTCACCTCGGCAAGGGTCTGCCCGTCCTCCGCGATGACCTGCCGCTTGACGCTGTCCGACGGGGCAGGGGAGGGGGCCGGGCCGCCCTGGGCGCGTGCCAGCACGGTCTCGAACCGATCGTCCGAGGAAAGGGAGGAAAATTCGAGCTGTGCCGTGGCGGTCCGCGCCCGTGTCCGGGCGGAGGGATCCTCCTCGAAACATTTCACCAGCAGCATCCAGCGTTCCCGCCCGATGGAGGGGGCGGAGCCGATCTTGCGCAGGAATTCGGTCTTGAACGCCGTGCCCACCTTGAGCATCCGGCTCACCATCGGCAGGTCCATGGACAGCGCGGCGGCGATTGTCTGCCGGTCATAGCCGGCCTCCTGGAGCTGGGCCGCGAAATTCGCCTTCTCGATGAAGCTCAGGTCCTGCCGCGCGGTGTTTTCCTGCCCCTGCGCCATCACCAGCGCCTGATCGTCGAGCTGCCGGATCATCGCCTTCACCGGCTGGCCGATCGCCTTGAGCGCGATGAGCCGGCGGCGGCCGTAGACGATTTCATAGCGGCCCGGCCTGGCCGGATTGGGGCGCAGGAGCACCGGCACCTGTTGCCCGTAGGTGCGAATCGAGTCCTCGAGCTGCCGTTGCGCCGTCCAGTCGAGGCCGAGCCGGTCCTCGAGCCCGGCCTCGTCGATCAGCGTCGGGTCGATGTCCTGCACCGCGTTTTCCTGAAGCCGCGACAGCGAGCTTTGCAGCGCACCGACGGCGCCCTGCGGCATCATGCGCGGTTTCACCTGCGGTTTCGCATCCGCTTTCTGCGGGATCTGGGTCGAAAGTATGCCTTTGCGTGCCATTAGCGTCTCCAAGATGTCTGGAGCAAGGATTCTATTTCATCATTGACAGCATTTAGTGAATCGACCGCGCGGTCATAGGTGTTGCGGTTGAACTGGCTGCGATCCACTTCATAGACGGTCTGATGCGTGAGCCCCGCGTCGGAGATCGCGGTGGATTTGAGCATGGCGGAGACCATGACTTCCTGGCTGAACAGCTGGCGCAGGAAGGCGACGACCTGTTGCTGCGGCCCGTCGTTGGGTTCGTAACGGTTGATCAGGAAGCGCAGGAAGTCGAAATCCATCCCCGCGCCCGCATTTGACACGACATCGAGCAGGTCGGCGCTCATTTGCAGGAATTGCGACATCGAGGCGACGTCGAGCATGTTCGGCACGATGGTGATCAGCACGCCGGTCGAGGCGCAGAGCGCGGACATGGTCAGGTAGCCCAGTTGCGGCGGACAATCGAAGATGATCACGTCGTAATGCGACTCGACCTCCTGGAGCGCCGCGGCCATGCGCGAAAAGAACGGCGGCTGGATGTTGTGCATCAGCGCGCGGGGGGTTTCGTGTTCGAATTCCTGGAGCATCAGCCCGGCGGGGGCGAGGTCGATCCCGGTGAAGAAGGTTTCCTGCACGATGGCGGAGAAGGGCACCGGATCCTCATAGCGGATCGCGTCGTAGATCGTGCCGCTTTCGAGGAAATCCACCTCCGGCCGATAGCCGAAGAGCGTGGTCAGGGACGCTTGCGGGTCGATGTCGACGCAGAGCACGCGATAGCCTTTCAGCGCGAGGCGCTGTGCGGTATGGACCGCGCTCGTGGTCTTGCCGGAGCCGCCCTTGAAGTTGAGGAAGGACAGGACCTGCACCTTGTCACCCGCGCGCCGGCCCTTGAGATAGGCGCCGGGCGTCTTGGCCGAGGCCTCCAGCACCCGCCGGATGTCGCGGATGTCGGAGGCGGTGTAATGCCGGCGGCCGCCGGGGGAGGTATGCACCTCGGGCACCTTGCCGTCGAAATGCAGCTTGCGCAGGAAGCTCGCGGAAATGCCGAGGAGTTCGGCCGCCTCGCCGGCGGAGAAGCGCCGCAACTCCTTGCGCGCGTCGGGCGCGAAGACGCTCAGCATATGGCTTTCGAGCGCGGCGGAGAGGTTCTCCGCATTCTCGCGGACCCGCTGGTTGATCTGAATTGCGTCGCGCAT